>DASTSJ010000175.1:0-2120 GCA_035760765.1 Edaphobacter sp.
ATGCGTATGACGATCTAATCGACCGCTATGAGCATCGGCTGGCCGAGGTCACCGACGACGAAGAAGGACATGAAGCATCGAAGGCGGAGGTGTACCAGGCGTTGAGCCGCGAGGCCCGCGCCGCCGTGCAGGTCGAGCGCAGGACTATTATTCAGCTACGCGACGAGGGGCTGATCAGCGACGATGTGCTGCGGAAGCTGGAACGCGGGCTGGATCTGGAAGAGACGAAGTTCGCGCTTAACTCGTAGCCGGTGGGAGAGGCTCGGGGAGCGCCTCCTCGACCGCTGCTGGCATCAGATAGGCATAGCTCTCCTCGTTGCCGGGCTGCGTCAGGTGAATGATCGCGACCAGCAGGAGCAGGGGAATGAGGCAAAAGATGCTGCCCTCAGGCCCTGTGGCTCCGCCGCTGAGCAGAGGTGTGCCGACAGGATGTGTCTTGAGCAGGCGATGGTCGAAGAGCACCCCTGAATCTGAAACCCCGAACAGCACGGACTGTCCGTAATCCCACGCCGCGTGCATTCCGATCGCCCACCAGAGCGATCCGGTTCGCCAGAGGCTGAAGCAGAAGACGAGAGAGGCGGCTCCGGCACAGATGAGGCCGGCGGGGCTCTCGCCCGGATTGGAGCCGTGGACGGCTCCGAAGCCGAAGGAGACGATGAGTGCTGACGCCCAGAAGCCGATCGTGCGCGGGTCCGGTTTGCCGGGAAGGAACTGGGCGAGTCCGGTGAGGCCGCGCGCGAGTGTGTACTGAAGATAACCGCGGAAGAGGTACTCCTCGAAGAATCCAATGGCTAAGAAGCCGGGGATCCAGAGCAGGAGATAACGGGCTACATCTGCACCATAGAGCATGCGCCCGTCGATGACGAGTAAGCCGGATTTGAGCAGAATTAATACCAGCAGAGAGATCGCTGCGAGTCCGACGATGATTCCGGAGAGCAGTCGCGGGACCTTGCGATTGCCTCCCAGCCCATAGACGGGGAGCGGCCGGTTCTCGATCTTCGCCATCACCACGGTCACGATGGCAATCGCCAGAAACTGCGCAGCTTCAGAGAGGAAGACGGTAAGGGGGCCAGCATCGTGCATCATCCCGTCCTTGGGAATGACGTGGCTGGCGCGAAGGCCGGCAATGAGTCCAATCATCAGCAAGGCAAAGAGGGAGATGGCGATTAACAGGCTCCAGCCTGCGCGCAGGCCTTCGGGGCCAATGAAGACTGCAGTTCGACGATGAAGCGTGGGAGCGGAGGGATCAAACTCTGGCAAGTGGAACTCCTGCGGCTAACTTCAGGAAGAATAAAGGAAATACTTACCCGCGACGAAGCTATCCCTCCACAGGGTGGTGCATCTGAATCGGATATTCTAGATTCTTCGGCCACGCACACGCGTAGCACGCATCTGATCGAGCGAGGGTTCCAGCTTGGATTGCAAAGTTTTTTATCACGATAAGTGCTTCGACGGGGCGTGCTCGGCGTCGGTCTTTTCACGGTTTTACCGCGAAAGCATCAAGACGGGTGCAGAGCTTTCATACCAAGGACTGGTGCATCGCGCAGGAGCGCTGTTTGATGAGAGCCAGTTTGTGGAGGGCGACAATGCGATTGTCGATTTCAAGTACTCCGCTTCAAAGAAGGTGACGTGGTGGTTCGACCATCATCTGAGCGCATTCCTGACTCCTGAAGATCAGGCGGACTTCGAGCGCGGCCAGGCGGACGGTTCGCAGACGATGCGCAAGTTCTACGACCCCAGCTACACCTCGTGCACCAGTTTTATTGCGCATATTGCCTCGACGAAGTTCGGGTTCAACGTGGAGCCGTTGCAGGAGCTGATCCACTGGGCCGATATCGTTGACGGGGCCAAGTACGACAACGCTACTGCTGCAGTTGAAATGGCTGCTCCGGCGATGAAGCTCACGATGGTGATCGAGAGCACGCAGGATGAGTCGCTAGGCCAGAAGCTGATTCCTTTGCTGACGGAGATGCCGTTGCAGGAGGTTCTCGACCAGCCGTTTGTACAGGAGCCCCTGGGGCCTTTGATGGAGCGCCACCAGTCATCGCTCGAGCTGATTCGGGAGCGGGCCTCGCTCGAGCGCGGCGTAATTACCTTCGACATCACGGATCATCCGACCG
>DASTSJ010000176.1:0-4655 GCA_035760765.1 Edaphobacter sp.
AGCACGGCAGTCGGGCGCACGACCGATTAAAATGACGAGATGAAGCCGATCCTGGTCGCCTGCGCCTCGCCCGTTCACTTTCAGGCCTGCAGATGAGCGCAGGTACGGCTGAGATCATCGCGGTCATCTTTGTGGCGACCTTTGTCCGCTCCGCCTTTGGCTTTGGCGAGGCCCTCGTCGCCGTCCCTCTGCTGGCCCTCTATCTCCCGCTCAAGGTCGCCGCACCGCTCGCCGTGCTAATCTCCATCACCATCGCCGCCGTGGTCGTCGCGCAGGACTGGCGCAAGATCCACTTCCGCAGCACAGGCTGGCTCTTCGGCTCCACGCTGTTCGGCATCCCCTTCGGTCTTCTGCTGCTCACCAGTACGCATCAGCGTGCCGTGCGCGTGGTGCTTGCCGTGGTCATCCTCGCCTTCTGCCTCTACTCGCTGATCGGTCGCAGGCCGCCGGAGCTCAAGCAGGACAGCGCTCCCTGGCTGCTGGGCTGCGGCTTCTGTGCCGGCATCCTCGGCGGAGCCTACGGGATGAACGGCCCTCCACTCGTCATCTACGGAGCCATGCGGCGCTGGTCGGCACAACACTTCCGTGCCACCCTGCAGGGATACTTCCTTCCCGCAAGCCTCGTCGGCATGGCCTCGTTCTGGGCAGGTGGCCTCTGGACCCGCACCGTCAATCACTACTACCTGCTCTGCCTCCCCGTGCTGCTGCCTGCCATCTGGCTCGGCAGGATCGTCAATCATCGCCTGCACGGAGACGGTTTTCTGCGTTACGTCTACCTGGGGCTGATGGCGATCGCCATACTGCTGCTCTTCCAGCCAGTGCACGGATAGTGAGTGCCAGATAAGGCTCTGAATGGTCGATATGACTCGTTGGCCTTCGCCACACTTTCGGAGGTGTCATCCTGAGCGAGCGCAGCGAGTCGAAGGATCTGCGGTTCGCCCTTTCAGAATCTAGCTATTGAAGATTTCCTGCGAGAGATACCTCTCCGCCGAATCCGGAATGATCGTCACTACGCGCTGTCCGGGCTTCATCTCACGCGCCACCTCGACTGCCGCTGTCACGATGGCTCCCGCGCTCGATCCTCCAAATACGCCAGCCTCAGCAGCCAGCCGCCTCACCATCTCAAATGCCGGCGGATCCATCACGCGAATCACGCGGTCGCAGACACTACGGTCAAACGTCGCCGGGATGAACGAAACCCCGATCCCCTCCACCTTGTGCGGCCCGGGCTCGCCACCCTGGAGAATACTCCCCTGCGGCTCTACTGCGACGCACTGGACCTGAGGGCTCTTCTTCTTCAAAAAGCGCGCGATACCAGTAAACGTGCCGGAAGAGCCAACGCCGGAGATCCAGGCATGGACCTTACCCTCCATCTGCTCCCAGATCTCGACTGCGGTTGTCTGTTCGTGGAAGTCCGGGTTCGCCGGGTTCTCGAACTGCAGAGCAGCAAAGGCGCCCGGCGTCTGCCACTCAAACTCCAGCGTCCGGCGAATGGCGCCGGCCACGCCCTCGTCCGCGGGGGTGCGGATGACCGTTGCGCCCAGGGCGCGCATCAGGATGCATTTTTCTTCCGCGAACTGCTCCGGCACATAGAGAACAACGCGGTACCCGCGATTGACCCCGATCAGTGCCAGCCCGACTCCGGTGTTCCCCGCAGTCGCTTCCACGATCGTAGATCCCGGCTTCAGAACGCCCCGTCGCTCCGCATCCAGCACGATGCCCAGCGCCGCACGATCCTTGACGCTTCCGCCGGGGTTGAGATACTCCAGCTTCGCCCAGATCTCCGCTCCGCCAGCAGGCTCAAGCGACTTCAGGCGCACCATGGGTGTCTGTCCCACCAGATCTATGACTGTCTGTCCTGTGCGCATCAGGGCCGTTTTCCTGCCTCATCCGATTGAGATGCTGCGGACGGCGCCTGCCCATCCGCGGCTCGGTCGGCCGCAATATGCGGATAGTAGCCGGTCCGCGTGCGGACGGAGAGCTTGCCCATCCCTTTTGCTTTTGCCTCAACCCGAATCTGCCGATAACCACCCAGTGTTGGCGATTTCGTGGAGTGATAGGCGATGGTGTACTGGGTGCGGATGTCCTGCGCGACCTGTGCAGCGATTGAGTCGACATCCTTGAGCGACTTCGGGAAGTAAGCCACACCTCCCGTCTGTTCGCTCAGTGTCTCCAGAACTCGCCTGGCGTGGCGCGACTCCCGCTTGTCAGTATCCTGCCCGAAGAGAAGACCTACCGAGTAGATTACCGGCCCGTCGAGATCTTGAATGCGTCGGATCGCCTGTTCGAGCGTAGCGCTGGAGGCGTTATCTTCGCCATCCGTAACAACTAGAAGCACCTGCTTGGGATGGTTGGCATTCTTGGCCAGATAATCTGCCGAGGCAACAAGAGCATCGTAGACCGCGGTCCCGCCGCTTGACTTGATGTAGTTCAGTCCCTCCCGAAGCTTGTCGATGTTGCTGGTCAGGTCCGTGTCGATAAACGCCTCCCAGGAGAAGTCGACCACAAAGGCCTCGTCTTCCTTATTGGATAGCTTGATCAGGTCGAGCGCAGCCTCTTCGACAGCAGCACGCTTGTCGTACATAGAACCTGAGCTGTCGATCAGAATCCCGAGCGAGATCGGCAGGTCCTCATGACGGAAGGAAGCGATCGTTTGCGGCACCCCGTCTTCAAAGACTTTGAAATCATCCTTCTTAAGCGTGAGAACCGACCTGCCATCAGAGTCTAAAACGGTAGCATTCAGACGAACTTCGTACGCCTCGGTTCGGAGCGTGTATTTACCTCCGGCACCGCGCTGAATTTGACCGGAAGGGCTTTCAGGCCCTTGCGTCTGGCCAGTTTGAGACGGAGGTATGTCGGGATCCGGCGAGGCGACCGGGTCGCGATCTACCGTGAGAGAGGGCTGGCCGGCCTGCGAAGGCGCCGAATGCTGTGGTGATTGTTGGAGCGCAGTCCGTTGGGCTGCCCATCCGCTTGCCGTCACGGGTCCTGCCAGCAACATACCCGCTGCAGCCGCGCACGGCAAAACTTTACTCCGAAGGTGCATAGTACCCCTGGCGATTGTGCACCGTAAGAGGCGGCAGCCCCGGCGGTGGCACCAGCCTTATCTTCAATTTACGCCAGTTTCCATCTTTCTTCATATCGGACGGCCGATAGCCCAGCACATATTCGTTTCTCAGCTCTGCGCTGATGCGGGTCGCGATATCTCCCAGATCGGCGATGTCCCCGACACGGAACATTCTGCCGCCGGTCATATCGCAGATATCGCTCAGGAGCACCGGACCGAGCTGCTCCTCCTGGGTGGGAGCGTACTGGTCGAAGATGCCGATCGAGTAGATCTGCACGTCACTTTCTCGAACCGCCCTGCGGAGCTCGCCTTCCGTATAACGACTGCGGTTGTCGCCACCGTCGGATATGATCAACAGCGCCTTCCGCTCATACTTTGCATCGCGCAGCTTCGTAATGCCGAGATACGCTGCGTCGATCAGAGCGGTACGGTTTTCCGGCTTGAGCATCACCATTCGGGCTTCGATATCGTCGATATCCGACGTGTAATCAACGATGACTGCAGGCCTGTCGTTGAAGCCGACGACAAAAAACTCGTCCTGGGGGTTGGAGGTGCGCAGAAACTCACTTAATGCGCGGCGAGCCCGATTGAACTTGGAGTTCATGCTTCCGCTCAGGTCAAAGACGATTCCGATCGTTACCGGGGCGTCTTCGGTGGAGAAGCTCTTGATGATCTGACCGACGTTATTGTCATAGATCTCAAAGTTTTCTTTTTCGAGACCTGTCACCAGCCGGTTCATGGGGTCGGTCACTGTGGCTGGCACCAGCACAAGATTCACATCGACTCGCAACCTGGCATCGCGGCGCGAGGTGCCCGAAGCCGCAACGTTTCCTGCGCCTTCTACGACCGGCCTTGAATCCTCCGGCGACTTCGGCGCCGGAGGAGGAGCCTGCGTATGTACTTCTCCGAGCGGATTTTCCTGAGCGTGGATCGGCAGCGTTCCCCATCCAGTCAGCAGAACGGCGAAGACGATCCAAAGCATCCCTACAGATACAATTCGTCGAACGGCGCAGCCTGAAACTGCACCTGTTCCGCGATAACCACTGAACGCTCTTTCACCGTTCCGCATCACTCTGGTCATCTCAGGCCACCTCAACCGGCCTGCATTCTGCTTCTAAAAGCCCCACCCAGAAATCCTGATCCGCATTGAGCTTCGACAGAGAACCTGTCCGCAGACTATACACCCGGATTTACCGGAGCTGTAGGCTCCTTGCACGGTTAGACGTAGTTTTTTACTTCTTCGTCATCATCTGGCTACGAGGCGCCCCTTGGACGGTATGCCCCAGCCGCTGCCCGTACAATCAATGCATAGACCTATTTCTGAGGGAGATCCAAACAGCTAGCATGGCCCGCATCTACCCATTCCGCGCTCTTCGCTATAACCTCGGCCGCGTCAACATGGAAGACGTCGTTACCCAGCCGTACGACAAGATTTCACCCGCGATGCAGGATCGCTACTACGCAGCAAGCCCCTATAACCTGGTGCGCGTGATTCTAGGGAAACACCTGCCCGGTGACAACGAGCAGGAGAATGTCTACACACGGGCAGCGGAGACGCTTCACTCCTGGCGCAAAGAGGGAATTCTGC
>DASTSJ010000177.1:0-3822 GCA_035760765.1 Edaphobacter sp.
CAACGATAGGCTGCACCAGCGTGCCGGCGATACGCCGTCCGATGGCGAGCAACTCAGTGGGGCTGGTGAAGATCTTGACCAGCGGAGCCTGCGAGAAATCCGGCACATTCACCTGCATTCCGTTGCGCAGCTTGCCTGCGGTCTGTTCATCGACCGTGACACTGGGGAGCTCAGGAAGAAGGGTGCGAGGATGGGGGAGCCGTGCCCCAATCTCTGATTCCGGAATCGCCTTGAGTGTCTCGACCGCCATCGCATCTTGCAGCGTGAATGCTCCCGCTCGCGTGCGGCGCAGGACAGAGAGATGCGCACCGCACCCGGCAAGCTGGCCAAGCTCATGCGCGACAGAGCGCACATAACCGCCAGCAGAGACGTGAATGGTGAAGCTCGCCTCATCCCCTTCAAGCGAGAGCAGCTGAAAATCGTGAATGGTGATCCGCGCCGCCTTCACGGGTACATCGGCTCCTGCTCGGGCCAGCTTGTGTGCAGGAACTCCCTGGATCTTCTTGGCAGAGTAGACCGGAGGAATCTGGTCGATTTCTCCGTGAAAGCCTCCCGCCAGCCTGCGTAGTTGGTCGAGGCCGAGTTGCAAAGGCGCTGGCGCCGATGTCGGCTCACCCTCAGCGTCAAAGGTATCGGTCGAATAGCCGAATCGGATTCGCCCCTCGTACCACTTTTCAGACTGGCCGAAGAATTGGGCCAGACGCGTGTACTTTCCCAGCAAGAGGGGCAGGACTCCCGTCGCCATCGGGTCCAGAGTTCCAAGGTGCCCGATGGCACGTTCCCCGGTTGCACGCCTGACGATGGCCACCACGTCATGCGAGGTCATCCCGGCAGGCTTATCCATCACTAACAGACCATTCATTCCTTACCTAGTCTATTAGCTTCAATCGCTGGACGCAGGACAGCCCATCGCTCATCGTGAACTGCAAGCGACGGAATAGTTTAGAAGTCCCTGCCGGTATTGCGCACAAGCGAAAGGAATTCGTTGCGGGTCTGCAGTTGTGTCTTGAAGACACCGAGCATGCTCGATGTGACGGTCGAAGAATGTTGCTTCTCGACTCCACGCATCATCATGCAGAGGTGCTGGGCTTCCAAAATGACGGCCACGCCCTGCGGCCGGATAGCCTCATTGATGGCTTCGCTGATCTGGCGCGTCAGCCGCTCCTGTACCTGAAGTCGACGGGCGAAGACATCGACAAGACGCGGTATCTTGCTCAACCCAATGACCTTGCCGTTGGGTACGTATGCCACGTGCGCCTTTCCAAAGAAGGGCAGCATATGGTGCTCACACATCGAGAAGAACTCAACGTCCTTAACAATCACCATCTCGTCATAGTCGACGTCGAAGAGCGCCGCATGAAGCACATCCTCGATCTCCATCTTGTAACCGCGGGTCAGAAAGGCGAGTGCCCTCTCCATCCGCTCCGGGGTGCGAACGAGACCATCGCGCGTGGGATCCTCGCCAACGCGTGTCAAAAGCTCGCGGTACAGATCCTGGGTAGAGAATTCAGACAGCGAAGCGTGTTCCAGAGTCGTATCTATGGCGGCCATATCCGGGCCTTTCGTGTGAGATCGCATTACCGGCGGTCTTGACCACCGTCCGCGTAGTCAAAGGAGTTGTTGCTGGTCTCATCGATGTGGACACGTTCGAGATGGCCTCCCGAAAATCCAGCAAAGATGCGATACACCTCCATACATAGATTCTCTGTGGTCGAGACACGATTCTCAAAACACTCCGACTCGTTCAGATTGGTGTGATCAAACCGATCTAGAAGATTCTTTTGCGCGAACGAATCCAAATCAGCGAGATTACAGACCATTCCTGTCACCGGGTCGACTTGGCCGCTGATCGTGACCTCGACCGTGTAGTTGTGCCCATGCCCGTGTGGATTGTTGCACTTACCGTAGACCTCACGGTTCCTTGCTTCGCTATAGGCATCGCTGTGCAGGCGGTGGGATGCACTGAAGTGATACCGCCTTGAGAGATAGGCCTTCATGCCTGCTCCCCATAGAAATCCGCAAACAAGTCGGGCATCTCGTAGACGCGTACGCGATGAAGGCGGGCGTTCGGAATCTTGTCCACGAGCCTTCTCCAGATGGCGATCGCAATGTTCTCCGTCGTCGGAACACACGCCTGGAACTCAGGAACCTCGAGGTTCAGGTGGCGATGGTCATAAACTCGGACGACCTCGTGCTCAAGAATGTCCTTGAGCTGCTTCAGGTCCACGACGAAGCCGGAGACCGGGTCCACTTCGCCAGCAACGGTGACTTCGATCGTGTAGTTATGGCCATGGCCCTTACGGTTGGCGCACTTGCCGAAGACTCTAAGATTTTCTTCTTCTGTCCAGGCATCCACCCAGTAAAAGTGTGCGGAGGAGAACTCGGCCTTGCGTGTAAGAAAGATCATCGCGCCTCTTGCTCTAGTGTATTCCTAACCTTAGAGACGAGCACCCTCACCTCAGTTTCGCGTCGAATAGCTGCGCCCCTTCCAAACCACGCTCTTTCGTACCGTGTGGTGCAGCGTGCTTCGCACCAGGAGAAACACAAAAAGAGGCACACCCAGAATTGAAAGTGCTACGTCAGCAGCCGGGAAGTTGGATCGGGCCACTCGCGAATGGAAGCGCCATAGTGTCCGCACCCATAAGAGGACAAGCGCCCACCGCTGCCAGGAGACGAGCCACGGAATGCCCAACGCAAGCAGCGGCAGGCCAAGGTAGAGTGCGAAGTCGAGCGTGCGCCATGCAGCCAGATAAACGGGGCGGGGGAAGAGGACGGCAAGATTCTTTGTCCATCCCTCAATCATGTCGCGAGTCGAACGATACATGCGTGTTGAAAGGGCGTCCGGAGCATAGCGAAAGCGGATAATTCGCTCACTCTGTTTGACCTTCCGGGCCAGAGCGACATCTTCAAGAACGTCTCCCGCAACAGCGCGGTGGCCGCCAACAGCAAAATAGGTCTCGCGTTCAATAAGAACAAACTGCCCATTCGCAGCGGCCATGCTGCTCTTCGGATCATTGATCTCCGACATGCGATAGACGCTGGCCAGTTCAGAAAATACCAACGGCATCACCGCGCGTTGCCAGAAGCCGGTTACGATCTGCCGCGGGGAATAGGACAGCAGAGCAGCCTCATTCTCCTTCGCTTCCTGTAGGGAACGCGAAAGATCTCCCGGCTGATGAATCGTGTCAGCGTCGGTGAACAACAGCCAGCGACCGCAGGCCAGCCTGGCGCCAGCCCAGCATGCGTTGTTTTTCCCAGTAAAGTAGACGGAATCACCCGCCAGCTCGGGTGCCAGAATGACCATCACCCCCGGATGCCCCTGTGCGATCCCCTCAGCGATGTTTCCGGTCTCGTCGGTGGAATGATCATCAATGACGATCAACTCCCACTGCTTTCCGAGCTCGAATCCGGGCTGAGACTGGCTGACCAAAGAGACCAGGCAGGCCGGCAACGAAAGCTCTTCATTCCGGGCCGGCACAATGACGGAAAGTTCCGGTCCGATAGTCCCCTCATATTCAACAGTTCCGTCGTATTCGGGAGCGCCCTCGATCACAAGTTCGTATTATAGGAATGTGAAGCGTTCCTTGCGGAAAACATGGTTTGGTCTAGCGCTGCTTTCGCTGGCCATAACGGGCTGCGACCGCGGTCAGCACCCTCGGCAGGTCGAGAAGAAAGCGCCGACATTTTCTATCAGCAACGACTCCGGATCGGTCGATCTGGCGAAGTATCGCGGAAAAGTGGTTGTGCTGAACTTCTGGGCCACATGGTGCCCGCCCTGCATCGAGGAGCTTCCGACCCTGATGGAACTACAGAGCAAGATGC
>DASTSJ010000178.1:0-2627 GCA_035760765.1 Edaphobacter sp.
CACACCGCAACCCGCCCCTCATCCAACCTGTCAGTAAGAGGAGGAACCCGCTGTTCGCACCATCTCCACCCAGTCACACCACAACCCCGCAGAACGAGAGGTGCACCCCAACCGTGCCCCGGGATCCAGCGAATTTCCGTATACTAAAAAGATTCCCATGGAAGATCTGCAAACGAAAAAGAAAAGAGTGGCTGACTTCCTCCAGACGCTCACCGCACCGGGCCGCCTCAACCTCACCTACACGATCCTCGAGACTCCCACTCCCCGCCCCGACGGCACCACCCCCGAGATCGACGTAGAGCTCTCCGGCCCCGACGTCCCCCTGCTCCTCGCCCGCAACGGCGAGCTTCTCCTCTCCATCGAGCAGATCGCCGCCAAGATTCTCCGCTACGAGCACGAGGAGCACGATCGCATCTCCTTCGACGCCGACAACTTCAAGGTCCTGCGCCAGCGTGAGTTGCAGGTTGCCGCCGAGGTTGCCATCGAGCGCGTTCGCCGCACCGGCCAGCCCTTCAGCTTCGCTCCCATGAGCTCTCGTGAGCGCCGCCTCCTGCACCTCGCGCTCTCCTCCTCCGGACTCCAGACCGCGTCCTCCGGTGAAGGTTCACGCCGCTTCGTCGTTCTTTACCCCCCGGGAGAAAATCCCCCCGCTGAGCCCTCGCGCGAGGACCGGGCAGCGGTCATCCGTCAGCGCTTTCGCCGTCGCTGAGGGCCTGGCCTCCCTGGCCTGCAGATCACCAGCCGCCCCGTCCCTTACGCCGGTTTTGGAAACCGGCGCCGCACTGCGCCCACCGCACCTAAAACGCCTGTCGCCACCAACAGCAGGCTCCCCGGCTCCGGTGCAACCGCCGTCGGCGGTCCCGGATTCGTCGGATTCCCAGGATTACCCGGAGGGAAGGGGCTTCCAGGCTCCCCTGGATTCAAAGGACTTCGTCCCGTCGGAGGAAGTCCGCCTCCCCCAAACCCCCCAACGCCGCCGCCAAAGCCCGGCGTCCAGCCCAGCCGGGGACCATCGTTCGACGCCAACAGGCCTGGCGACGATGCCGGAATCATCTCCGGTCCCATCACATCGTCACCCTCCAGCCCGCCAGGAGCGAACCCCGGAGCAGGGTCAAACGTCACCATCTTGTTCAGCTTCATCGGTTCGACCGGAAGATCCCCGCAGGCAAACTCCAGCTCGCGCAGCATCTCCTCGCGCGTCATCTTCGGCCGCTGCAGACGCGCCGGCAACACACGCACACGCGGATGCGGCCTCTGCGGGTGCAGGGCAGCTACCTTGCGGTGAACGTAACGATGGATGCGATGCCGTGCAGCCGCCGCGCGCTTCATCAGGTCCGAGTGTGCAAGCTGGTCCCGATACTCCGCGACCCAGCGCTCACAGGCCGTCGACGCATGTACCGGAACACCGGTAGCGGCAGAAGCAACAACCAGGAGAAGAACCAGGGCAGAAACAATACGAACCATTTCGAGCAGTCCCTTTGCAGGCGAATTCCACCGCCTTGCAAAATCTTTCGTCTGCCCCTGTCATTTGCAATCCTGGCACCAAAACCGAAAATAAAGAAAAATTGACCTTTAGAGTGTGCAATCTGCACACGCCGGTGCTAAATCATTTCCAATCCCCGCCTCGAGTGGGTAATTAAGTTCCACTCGCCTTACGCAAAGCGTTGCATGTGGCTCATCCGCGTCGTCGCCGGAGATGGCATCACAACCCGCGTCGACGGAGGCACTTCCACCGTCACAAACCGCTTCCACTCCGCCGACTCCGCAAGCCGCTTCAGCTCGCTGTTCTTCTCCACCAGCATCCGCATCAGCAGGGACCGCACGACCGTAGCCCCATACACCTTGCCCAGCGGGCCCATCCGCAGCGAAAACCGGATCTCGTCCCGTACCCGCGTCCCATCGTCCATCGGAGCAAAGTGATGATCGTGCTCAAAGTGCCGGAAGATCCCCTCCGACATCACCTCGCGAAAATGACAATACGGCCGGAAGGCGTCCACGCGGCTGACGTGTTCCGTTCCCCCCAGCTTCCATCCAAGCGCATCTCCAATCCGCAGGCTTCCTTTCGTATCAATCTCTGCAACACCATTCACAACGGGAGAAAATTCTCTGCTGGTGGCCAGCAGAAAGCAGCGTTCCACGGGAGCGTTCACCCATGTCGTCAGTCGAAGCGTAATCATAGGGGAGGGACCATCCATCTTTCGTGATGATGAGGGATCAAGCAACTGGATCTTGCCTCTACCATTTGGATGCATTCGAAAGAGTTTGGGAAGCCAGCCAACCCGCGCAAACCTGATACATATCCCCACCCGGAACCCGTAACTCGCTCATAAGCAATCAATTGCACCGTCGCAGATTGTATCCCCCACAAAGGCCCGCCAGATCGCGCCACCACCCGGGTGCCCCGTCTTCGACCGCGAAGCAGGCTGAGGTGGGCTTCACAGGATACAGAATCCTCCCTCAATCCCGGACGGCGCAACGCCCCCACCCGCGCCTTGATGATCAACCTGCCTCCTTAAGGGCACGGCTTTAGCCGTGCCGCTCGAGCAGAAGATGGAAAGGGGCTTCAGCCCCTGAGGTCATCGCAGCCCTCCGATAGAGTCACCCCCGGGTCCTCCATCTTCAACGCG
>DASTSJ010000179.1:0-6944 GCA_035760765.1 Edaphobacter sp.
CATTCCGCGCGGGATGATCGTAACCTTGTGGAGCGGATCGGAGTGCTCGCGCAGGGCGGAGACCAGCGTGTGGCCAGCCTCGTGATACGCGGTCACCTTCTTCTCCTCGTCGGTCAGGAGCATGGACTTGCGCTCGGCTCCCATCATCACCTTGTCCTTGGCAACCTCGAAGTCGTACATGTGTACGGCCTTGCGGTTGTAGCGGGCAGCGGTGAGGGCGGCCTCGTTGACCATGTTGGCCAAGTCGGCACCGGAGAAGCCCGGGGTTCCACGAGCCAGCACGTTGAGATCAACGTCCTCAGCCATGGGGACCTTCTTGGCGTGAACCTTCAGGACCTCTTCGCGGCCGCGGATGTCGGGACGGTCGACGACGACGCGGCGATCGAAGCGGCCGGGGCGAAGAAGAGCCGGATCAAGTACGTCGGGGCGGTTGGTGGCCGCGACGAGGATGACGCCGTCGTTAGCCTCGAAACCGTCCATCTCGACCAGCAACTGGTTGAGGGTCTGCTCGCGTTCGTCGTGTCCACCGCCGAGGCCCGCGCCACGGTGACGGCCGACGGCGTCGATCTCGTCGATGAAGATGATGCAGGGGGCGTTCTTCTTGCCCTGCTCGAAGAGGTCGCGGACGCGGCTTGCGCCGACGCCGACGAACATTTCGACAAAGTCAGAGCCAGAGATGGAGAAGAACGGGACGTTGGCCTCGCCGGCTACGGCGCGGGCCAGCAGGGTCTTGCCGGTTCCTGGAGGTCCGACGAGCAGTACGCCCTTGGGGATGCGGCCGCCGAGGCGCTGGAACTTCTGGGCCTCACGAAGGAACTCGATGATTTCCTTGAGTTCTTCTTTGGCTTCGTCCACACCGGCGACGTCCTTGAAGGTGATCTTCTTCTGCTGCATCGAGAGCAGGCGGGCGCGCGATTTGCCGAAGCTCATCGCCTTGTTGCCGCCGGACTGCATCTGGCGCAGGAGGAAGAACCAGAGTCCCAGAAGGAGAGCGAACGGTGCGAGTTGGATGAGGAAACCAAGCCAAGCGTTCGAATTCTGGTCCTTGATGGTGATATTGACGCCGTGGTCGCGCAGCGTCTTATACATGTCCGGGTAGTTAGCCGGGACTGTCGTGTGGAACTGGGTCTTGTCGTCCTTCCAGTGACCGGTCACCTCGGAGCCATTGACCATAACATCGGCGACTTTCCCTTGGTCAGCATCGTTAAGGAGCTGGGTAAGGCTGATGTTCTTTTCCTGGCCGGCGCCTGTGCCCTTGACGACGAACTGCCACAGAAACACAAGGCAGGTGATCATGAAGACCCAGATCAGAATTTGTTTGACGGTCGAGTTCAAAGCGTATTCCTCATTTCCTTGTCTGCGTCGCCGCAACTGCGTGGACGGCTTGTCAGACCCGGCCCCCTGACACACAGCCTTCAGGGGAGCCTACATCGTTAGACGATAGCGATTAAGGAAGGTTCCATGGAGAGCTGGTTTGACCCCCGCACACCGTGGTAACGGTCCTACACCGTCAGATGCTTAAGATTCTACTCTGTGGGAGAAAGATTCAGTGTCACAATGCAGGTTTTTGCGGGATGTTTGGAAGAGAAGGTTTGGCGGCGGAAAAGACTGCCACTGGCAATAGAAGGGGAAGCGCAGATCCTTCGACTGCGGCCTTCGGGCTTCGCTCAGGATGACGCCTTTCCTCGGGACGATTTGCAGATTGGATGAAGAGGTAGAGGTTACCTTGGTCATTGTTATGGCGGTGGCTGTTCCTTGACTCAGGATCGACTCTGGCGTCTAGAATCTGCGGCGGCTGTGCTTTCGGGGACCATAAACCTTTTGTTATCTGACTATTCTCGGGAAAGTTGAATCTCTCTGGCGGTTCGCTGAGCCCTGAGTCCCTGGGCCAGGTGGACGGAAGCTCCGGTGCGCGCGACAACGGTGGGGAGGGTAGCGAAGCCGCCCAGTGCGAGCAGCCGGGTGGTCTCGTCGAAGCTGAGGCGGAATCCAAGCTGGCGGGCGGCGGCCCGCAGAACGCGGCGCCGCAGGGCGGGATCGAGGGACCGCAGACGCTCGATTTCGATGGCGACGCTGGCCGTGCCGGGGGCGGTGGCGACGGATCGGCCTCCGCCGCGGACGGGTTTACCGGGCAAAAGAACCTGGGGAAGGACGCGGGAGAGCTCGGCCTGCCAGCGGGACTCCTCCTCGCGCGCCAGTTCAGCGAGGTTGGCCAGGGTCTGGTCGATGGACGGATTGAAGGTTCGGAGCTGCGGCATCAGTTCGTGGCGGATGCGGTTGCGGGTGTAGGTCGTGTCGGCGTTGGTGGAGTCCGTCCGCCAGGCCTGGTTGCGTGCGTTGAGGAAGGATTCGACCTGGGCGCGAGTGGTCGAGAGCAGCGGACGAAGGATCTTTCCGCTTCGTCCGGACGACGGCTGGACGGCTACGACGGGGTGAATGGCGGAGAGTCCTTCGGTCCATGCGCCGCGAAGCAGCTTCATCAGGACGGTTTCGGCCTGGTCGTCCAGGGTGTGGGCGGTCAGGACGGAGTCCACGTGGCCGGAGGCGATGAGGCTGCGGAAGAAGGCGTAGCGGGTCTCGCGGGCGGCCTCTTCCATGGTCTCGCGGTTTTCGGCGGCACGGGCGGGGACGTCGGCGTGATGGATGTGCAGGGGGATGTCGTGCTGGAGGCAGAGATCCTGGACGAAGGCAAGATCGGCGTCCGATTCGGCGGCCTCGCGGATCCCATGATGGACGTGCGCCGCGGAGAGGCCGACTCCAAGGGAGTCGCGGGTTGTCGCGTTGGCCTCGTGGATGGCAAGGAGGAGGGCGACCGAGTCGGCGCCTCCGGAGACGGCTACGCAGATACGGTCACCGGGACGGATGTGTTCGCGGCTGAGTTTTAGCGGGGCGGACTGAGGCATGAGGAGCTCTGTCTTGATTTTAGGGCAGTCTGAGAGTGGCCCACGGAGCCTATGCAAGGAACGGTCGCAGGGTTCGTGTGAAGACGGGACGAAGGATCTTCAGGCGGTAGCGTCGAAGAACGCTTCTTGAGTACGGACCGGAGTTTGCGGCTTTTCGACAGGACACAGGATTGATCTTCTCCTCCATCAACCTCAAATGCCGAGGAGAGAGGGGAATTTGCCTGATGGATTTCTATGCCTGGGGATAGATATTTCCGGCGCTTTGCGAAAACTTGATCTCCCGGGCAAGAAGATCCGGAGCGTTCGGCTTCTCATCGTTCGTTCCCTTGCGAATGATGATGAGGTTGTGAAAGAAGGCGATCTCTACGATGTTCTGGTCGAAGTAGTTTGGAGCGTATTGCTCTATGGGATATTCAACGTGGTTCAGACCGTCGGAGAGTGTCTTGAAGAAGTTCATGGCCGATCGAGGGTTCTTCATTCCTCCACCCCAACCCGGCCAATAGGAGGTCTGGGTGTCTTCGACACTATAGATCCCGTTGGGCCGAAGTAAAGGAAAGAGGATCTGAAAGGTGGAGATGACATGCTCGTTGAGATGGCTGCCGTCATCGATGATGATGTCGAAACCGCCGTACTCGTCCGAGAGGGCGCGAAGTGCCTTCTCATCGGTCTGATCGCACTGGCGTACGTCGATACGGTGCTCGCGGAAATGGGTTTTATCGCATAGATCGATGCCGACGACCCGGCTTTTCGGGAAGTACGCCTTCCACATGCGGAGGGACTCCCCACCGACGGCGGAGTCCTGATAGCCTCCAACACCGATCTCGAGGATGTTGAGTGGCTTATTCCTTACTTGGTGAAAGTAGCGTTGGTAGTGCTGCGTATACCAGTGCTTGCCCCACTTGTCGGTGTGAAAGTGAAGTGCAAGCTGATTGAGGTCATTTCTGTAAATCCTCTTCGCCAGAGGTGCCAGCCTGCGGCGCAGAGGCAGTGGAAGGGCCCGCTTAAGGTAGATATGCATACTCATGAGGGCACCTGGGGTTACATCTATTGGTGAGCAGAAATTTAGCTCAAAAACTCTGTATGTCAAATAGAAAAATATGCAGCTTGGTTTGGGCCTGAAGGGCATGACCGGTGCAAGTCGTGATGCCAGGAGCAACCGGCTCGCGATTCTGTAGGCCGGCTAGACGTCGAGACCGATGAGGCGCATCAGTTCGACGCCGTTGCTGCGCGTGACCGGGCCAGGGTAGAGGATGTAGTCGAACTTCATCTTTCCGTCTTCGATCTGATCCTGGAAGTGCATGTTGTGGAGCTGATCACTTCGCAGGGCTGTCAGGGCGAGGTCATGAGTGCTGATCAGGCCGATCGCGTTGGTTTCGAGCAGCGCCCGGAGGACGCCGTCGGCTCCCACCAGGCGGTCGCGGGAGTTCGTTCCTTGCAGGAGTTCGTCGAGAAGGAAGAGAAGGGGCGGCTCTTCGGTCGCGAGGTCGAGGATGTGGCGGAGGCGGGTGATCTCGGCGTAGAAGCGGGACGCGCCCTTTTGCAGGGAGTCGTTGACGAGGATGCTGGCTCCGACGTGGAGAGGGGTGAGTTCGAGCGCCTGGGCTCGCACGGGAGCGCCTGCCATGGCGAGGACGATGTTGATGCCGACTGCTCGCATCAGGGTGCTCTTGCCCGACATATTGGACCCGCTGACGAGCACGACGCGCTGGCTGGCATCGAGCGAGAGATCATTCCGGACGCAACGGGACGCAGGAAGGAGCGGGTGCCCGAGGCTTTGGGCATGAAAACAGGAGGGCCCGGAGACAAAGGTCGGGAACGGATCTTCGTGGCGTTCGAAGCTGTAGCCGGCGAGCGAGAGAAGGGCCTCCATTTCGCCGAGTTCGGCGAGCCAGACTGGTACGGTAGCGCCGAACTGGCGACGCCAGGAGTCCGCGGCAAAGGCCACCTGAACGGAGTAGAGGAACGGAATATCGATCAGCCGCATCAGGGGATTTTCGAGCGACTGGATGTACTGGCCGATGGTGTCGAGGCGGGCGATTGCCTTTGAGGCTGCGACGTGATGCGTGGAGAGGCGCTCCTTCAGGTCACGCAGCGGAGCAGATTCGAACTCTTCCGCCTCAATGCGAGCCAACAGCGAGGAGATGAGTTTTAGGTCGGCGAGGGCATGCTCGGTCTGGTGCAGGACGGCGCTGACGCGCGCGCGGTGGGTCAGAACTACGATTCCTTCGAGCAGAAGCACGAGAAAGAATGGGGTGCGCAGGCCGGTTGAGATCCAATAGGTAGCCGCCGCGACCATCAGGATTGAGAGAAGAAATGCGATCCAGCGCATGGGCCGGCTGGGAAGCTGGAGGGGCGCTTGCGCCCACGATAAGAGCGGGTCGGGGTGGACGGCGGCGACCGGAGACTGGCTGGAGATTGCCATCGCCTCGCGGAAGTCGAGGCGGTCGCGGAGATCGGCGATGGCCTGGTGGCGGAGACGGATGATCTCGACCGTGGACGGGCGGAGCAGCCAGTTGGCCAGGGTGTCTTCGCCCATGCGGGTGCGGGCGAGGGAGATGAGTTGAAAAAGGCTGCCATGGCCGAAGAGATCGAGGTCGGCGGCGTAGAGATGATCGGAGACGTCGAAGCGCTCGCCGCGAGCGCCGGTGCCGCGCCATTTGTCTTCGATACGCGCAAGGCCCTGGCGGTAGAACTCGGCGCCGCGCTCGGCTATCGCCTGCAGATCAAGGACTTTGGCGTGGAAGACGGCTACAGCAACGAAGAGGACGACGGGCACCGACAGCCAGATCGCCAGGAGCGTGTGCGACCGGAGGTAAATCCAGATGAGTCCGATGAGCGACGCTACAAGGAGAAGGCGGAGATAGCCGAGGCGGATGTGGATGGATTCCAGCCGTTTGATGTAGAGCTCGCGAGCCTGAAGCCGCTGACGGTATTGGTCTGACGGAGAGATGGGTTGCGGCACAGAGCTATTATTACTCGCTGAATACTACGATTCGGGAGGCTGCAGGAAACGGCCTTACGATCTTGTATACTTCGCGCTTATGCGAGTTTTTGTCATTCTTCCGGCTGCGGGCATAGGTACGCGGATGGCTGCCGGATCCCATGCGGCTGCGCCAAAACAGTTCCTTAGTATTGGCGGCCTTCCGGTCCTGGTGCGTTCGCTGCGGGCTTTTCTTGAAGTGAAGCGCGTGGACGCAGTCTTCGTCGCAGTGCGGGCTACGGAACGCAAACGCGTGACGCAGCAGATTGAAGAGTATGGTTTGAGCGGTCGCGTGCATGTGGTCGAGGGCGGTGATTCCCGGCAGGAATCCGTAGGGAAGGCTCTGGCGGCGCTCGAGTCGAGCGCAGATGACATTGTGCTGGTGCACGATGCGGTCAGGCCGCTGATTGATCCTGCGACGATCGAACGGACGATCGATGCTGTAGAACGGCATGGAGCGGCGATTGTGGGTCTACCGGCGGTGGATACGATCAAGCAGGTGGAGCGCACAGCCGAGGGCGCGATTATTACGGCGACGATTCCGCGGGAACGTGTTGTGCTGGCGCAGACTCCGCAGGGCGCACGCGTTGAGCTGCTGCGCCGGGCGTTTGCGGAGGCCGAGGCAGACGGATTTGCAGGGACGGATGAGGCCAGCCTGCTGGAACGCGCAGGCATGGAGGTTGCCGTGGTGCCGGGTTCGGCGAAGAACTTCAAGATCACGCAGCCGGGAGATATTGAGTTGGCAGAGTTCTACCTGCAGCAGGCAGGTGCACGATGAGCATGAGGATTGGGTACGGTTTTGACTCGCATGCGTTCAAGCCAGGGGTGCCGCTGGTTATTGGCGGTTTGAAGATTGAGCATCCAGAGGGGCTCGCGGGTCACTCGGATGGCGACGTACTGCTGCATGCCATCACGGATGCGCTGCTGGGAGCGGTGTCTGCTGGAGATATAGGGACGTTTTTCCCGCCGAGCGACCCTCGCTGGAAGGGTGCGGCCTCGCATATCTTTCTGCAGACGGCCCTCGAAGAGGTAGCGACGGCGGGGTACAAGATCGTCAACGT
>DASTSJ010000180.1:0-6817 GCA_035760765.1 Edaphobacter sp.
TCAAGGCTTCGTTCTGGCTAACGTGCGTCGTTACCTTCTTCGGTGTTCCGACAAATTTCGAATCACTCATCTGTCCCTCACAGCAGCAAGCCGTTCTACCTAGGTCGTCATTCTCAGCGGAACGAAGAATCCCTGTACTTCGCTCATGCCGTCACAGCTTCAACCAAATTCCTAAAACTCTTCCAGATCCGCTACGGACCCGGTCGGAGAAAACGCTCCCGCCTGCGGCCCATCGAGATCTTCTTCCCGCAGCGACAGCGCTATCACGGTGTCGTTCTCGAACCTCACCGTCAGCGAGTCGCCTTCTTCCAGTGTCGCCTCTTCTACCTTCTCGCCAATCAACGCGCAGAGAGCGTTGCGATACTCGGGTTCGCCGTACGCCAGCGAATACTCGCTGAACAGAACATGCGGCCAAGCGTAGAAGGTCAGCAGAGGAGTCTCGAAGCGAAGCTGCAGATAGTCCTGCACGAACTCCACTGCGTTCAACTCCTCGCCGGCAATTGAGGAGATGTCCACGTTACTTCAGCGCCTCAGCTGCAGCATCGATCTGTGATTTCGTCGTAAGCTCCGTAGCGCACCAGAGGCTCGCATTCGGCCCCAGCTCCGGATACCACTTCGCCAGCGGAAGCCCGCCGATGATCTTCTTTTCGAGCAGGGAAGCGTTGACTGCTTCCGCGTCCTTGCCAAGCTCCAGCACAAACTCATGGAAGCGCGGTGCTCCACCAAACAGCACCTTGGCCGCCTTGCCCAGAGTGTCAGCAGCATACTTCGCCTTGGCGAGGTTCTGCACAGCGAGATCCTTCAGGCCTTCCTTGCCATACACCGTCAGGAACACCGTCGTCATCATCGCGACCAGTGCCTGGTTGGTACAGATGTTCGAGGTCGCCTTCTCGCGGCGGATATGCTGCTCGCGTGTCGAAAGCGTCAGCACGAATCCGCGCTTGCCGTCCATGTCCTTCGTCTCGCCAACGATGCGGCCTGGCATCTGCCGAAGGAACTTCTCTTTGCACGCGATCACGCCGCAGAACGGCCCACCATAGCTCGGCGCCACACCAAAGCTCTGCGCCTCCAACGATACGATGTCGGCCTCAGCCGGGGGCTTCACGATACCCAGCGAGATAGCCTCTGCGATCGAGACGATCAGCAGGGCACCCTTCTTGTGCGCGATGTCGGCAATTGCTGCAACGTCCTCAATCGTCCCGAAGAAGTTCGGCGACTGAATTAACACGCAGGCAGTTTTCTCATTGATCGCGGCATCCAGAGCGGCCAGATCCACACGACCATTCTCCGTATAGCCGACTTCAGTGGACGGAATCTCCTGGTGCTGCGCATAGGTCGCGATCACCTCGCGATACTCCGGATGTACGGTGCGTGCAATCACTGCCTCGTCACGGCCCGTGACGCGAATCGCCATCATGATGGCTTCGGCGGCGCCGGTTGAGCCGTCGTACATCGAGGCGTTCGCGATCTCCATCCCGGTCAACTCGCAGATCATCGTCTGGAACTCGAACATCGCCTGCAGGGTTCCCTGCGAGATCTCCGGCTGATACGGAGTGTAGCTGGTCAGAAACTCGCCGCGGGAGACGACGGTGTCGATCAGCACCGGCCGGTAATGCCGATACACACCCGCGCCCAGAAAGCTGGCGTAGCCCGTAGCATTCTGGCCGGCAAACTCGCGGAACCTGTCTATGATCTCTGACTCGCCATGCTGGCGAGGAATCGCGAGATCACGCTTCAGCTGATACTCCGCCGGGATCGTCGCAAAGAGATCGTCGATGGAACCCACGCCGATCTCGGCGAGCATCTCCTTGCGGTCCGATGGGGACTTCGGAAGATAGCGCATTGTTTAGTGTCCGGTCTCTTCGCTGACAAACTTTTCGTAATCGGCCGCCGACAGCAGGCTGTCCAGCTCCGAGGAATCGTCTAGCTCCACCTTCAGCATCCACGTGGAGTTGGCGTCCTGGTTGATCTTCTCGGGCGCGTCCTTCAGCGACTCGTTCACCTCGGTCACAGTGCCGGTTACTGGCGAGTAAAGGTCCGAGACGGCCTTGACCGACTCCACCGATCCGAAGATTTCTCCCGCCTTCAACTCCGCACCCACCTTAGGCAGGTCGACGAAGACGATGTCGCCCAGCGAGCTCTGCGCATAATCAGTGATGCCGACCGTGCCTTTGGGGCCATCGACGCTGATCCACTCATGTTCCTTGGTGTACTTGTAATCCGCAGGATAGGACATAGATGTTTTGGGGGTCTCCACTTCCTATTGTAGTGCGTGCAGCGCCGCCATCTCGTGCGGTAAACGCCCGTCAGCGTGGGCCAAAACCGGGGTAAGGCTCCAGTTGGGTCACCAACTGGAATCCGATCATGCCGAGCTTTCTCAGCGGAAGGCTTTCAACCGCCTCCAGGGCCTCAGCCTCGCTTGCAGCCTCGAGGATCAGGGCAGCTCCAGGCTTGTCTTTACGGCGCCATGCACTGCGCAGAAAGCCTGCGGCATACAGCTCGCGCACCCGCTGGCCCTCAGCCTCAATCAACTCGGGCTTCCACGCCTCGGCAGGGAATTTGTCCGTGAAACGCTCCGTCAAAACCAGAAACTGCATGCTTGCACTCCCATATTGATTTCTCGTTGCCTTTGTGCGGGCCAGGGAAAGAAGTGTCATCCTGTGCGAAGCGCAGCGAAGTCGAAGGATCTGCGGTTTCGCTGGATCTGCTCAGCGAGACTACTTCTTCGGCCGCTTATAAAACGGTGTTGGCACCACCTTCGCCTTCACCATCTGTCCGCGAATCTCCACCGCAACCTCAGTATCGAGCGCGGTAGACTCCACTGGCACAAAGGCCAGCGCGATGTTCTTCTTCAGAAACGGCGCCGGCGATCCGCTGGTAATCTCTCCGATCCGCTTACCATCCAGCGAAAACACGGGATAGCCATCGCGCCCGATGCCGCGCTCTATCATCTCCAGGCCTATCAGCTTGCGCTTCGGTCCGCCCTCCTGCTGGATCTTCACCAGCGCATCGCGGCCTACGAAGTCGCCCTTGTCGAACTTTGCGTACCTCTCCAGCCCAGCCTCAAAGACGTTGATTTCGTCAGAGATCTCATGGCCGTACAGCGCCATCGCTGCCTCCAGCCGCAGCGTGTTGCGCGAGCCCAGGCCACACGCCAGAATACCGAACTCCTTGCCGGCCTCAAGCACCTCATTCCACACCCGCGCGCTCGTCGGCTCGTCCGAGGGGATGTAGATCTCGAATCCATCCTCGCCCGTGTAGCCGGTGCGCGCGATCATCACGTTGTGCAGCCCGCAAACCTGGCCCCAGGTAAACCAGTAGTTCTTGATCTTGCTCAGGTCCACCGGCGTCAGCTTTTGCAAGGTCTCCTGCGCTCTCGGGCCCTGGATCGCAAGCTGGGTGTAGTAGTCGCTGAAGTCGTTCATATGCACGCCCGGCATTCCGCCAATCACCTGCCGGACCCACTGCACATCCTTCTCGCGCGTTCCTGCGTTGATGACGATCAGGTAGTCGTTCTCTGACAGCTTGTGGACGATCACGTCATCCACAAACGTGCCATTCGGATACAGCATCGCCGAATACTGCGCCTGACCCACCTGAAGCTTCGAGGCGTCGTTCATGCAGAGTTTCTGGATCGCAGCCAGCGACCCCGGTCCGCGGAACTGGATGTCACCCATGTGCGAGACGTCGAAGACACCAACGCCGGTCCGGACTGCCATGTGCTCGGCTGTTAGCCCGCAGCAATCCACCGGCATGTCCCAGCCGCCAAAGTCCACCATCTTGGCCTTCGCAGCACGATGTACGGCGTTCAAAGCGGTCTTTCTCAAAGGAGTCGCAGTCTCTGGCAAGGTTCTTTACCTCTCAGGTTCATCGTATTTGCGCGAGCGATTCACGGTCAACGAACGGGGCATTGCCAGATGCAACCTGCTATGGCATCTTGACTAGATTCCGCTCCATACGAGGCTTCTTTGCGATCTGTCCGTTTCTCTGTCCTTTTCTCTGCCTGCGCCCTTGCTGTTACCGGTACTGCTCCCGCCCAACACATCCCTGAGCCTATCCCCGGCGTCCAGATCACCAACGGCAGCTATCCCTGGGCCGTCGATACCTATGAGGGCAAGCAGGAGCTGGTTCCTATTCACCACACCAATGTCGGCGTTAACAACCACAAGGGTGCCAACGTGGCCGGTTCTCTCGCTGGTAGTTTCTTCTACAAACCAAAAATGACGACTGAGATCGAGGGAGCACATGCTCGTGTGGCCCTCCATTCCGATAAGCCGGTCTTTTACGTTCACCTTATGGAGGATGATGACTCGGCAGGTTCTGGCGATGGGGTGCTGGGGACATGGGCACTCGTCCGCGCGAAGGTCGATAAGGATCGCCGCGTCCTCTCGCAGGTCAACTTCACCCAGTTGACGGGGAACGCAAAGCGAACTGATTCCCAGGTTGATGTACTTGTCGAAAAGCAGCCAGAGGGATGGCTCAAAATTACCCCGAAGGCGCCTCTTGTGCCAGGAGAATATGCTCTTCAGCCAGTGCCGAAAGTCGCCAATACGTTTTCTGTAGTTGTCTTCGATTTCACCGTCGATCCGAATGCCCCCAACTCGCCTGAAGCAAAAATGGCCCCGTAGCTGAACGATTGTTATTGAGTCTATCGGCAGGTTAGATAGTCTCGCCCTGAGTGGAGCGCGGACGCGTGTGCACCTGCACCGGCCGCGCCTCAGAATTCCTCAGCAGCAATCGGGCTGACCACATTCATCGCAAACTCTAGAGTCGTTAGCCACGAACTGGAATTATGTTCGAAGAACAGGCTCGCCAGTACGTGGATTGGTCAGAGTCACATTCTCAAGCGCCTGGATGAGCCAACCATCAGCCCGGAGTCTCAGCACGGCGAGGATTAAGGTATCCACCGCATGCGGACCAGCTGGATGGGACCTGCCGACGGTAAGACGACTCCAGAAGTGGACGACCGCAGCGGCGTCTCCGAGGGGGACCGTCGCGATGACCTCGTTTGCCATGGTCGAATCGCTGTAAATCGTCTCGTGAATCGGTGCATGCAGAGCAACGATCTCCTGAACGCCACGTACGTAGTGACCGAACCGATTCACAAACGTGGCATCCTCACAGAACAGCGATGCGAGCGCCGCCATGTCATGACGGTTCCACGCTCTTTGAAATTCTTCGGCTACATCCTCAGGGCGCCTCATCTCGATCATGGTATTCCAGGCTCGAATTCAATCTCCAGAGCCGTCCCACTAAGCACTGTCATCCTGAGCGAAGCCCGAAGGGCGCAGTCGAAGGGTCTGCGGTTTACTTCCTTATGACAAGCGTCTCGCAGATGGTGCGGCACAATCACACCACAACAGACTCTCGGTATTCCCCAAAGACCCCGCGCAGCACGTCTGCAATCTCCCCAACCGTCGCATATGCCTCGACCGCAGTCATAATTCGCGGCATCAGGTTCTCGCCACCGCTTGCAGCATCTTGCACGGCGCGCAGGGCAGCAGCGTGTACTCCCGGTTCCCGTCGCACCCGCACTTCCTTGACCCGCTGCACTTGCCTGCGCTCCAACTCCTCGTCGATCCTCTGGATTGGCACCGCGCGTTCCTGTTCGCCGACAAAATCATTGACCCCCACCACGATGGCACGCTTCTCATCGACCGCGCGCTGGTAGGCGTAGGCCGCATTCTGGATCTCCCTCTGCACATACCCCTGTTCGATTGCGCGGAGCATCCCGTAGTGGCCCCCGAGGTCGAACCGCTCTATCGCCGTGATGTATTCGTTGGCGCGGCGCTCAATCTCGTCTGTCAGCGTCTCGACGTAGTACGACCCGGCCAGAGGATCGACGGTATCGGCCGCTCCGCTCTCATGCGCCAGCACCTGCTGCGTTCGGAGCGCGATTCGCGCTGCCTGCTCTGTAGGCAGTGCCAGCGCCTCATCGAAGCCGTTGGTATGCAGCGACTGCGTTCCGCCCAGCACGGCTGCCAGTGCCTGAACGGTCGTCCGCACGATATTGTTCTCCGGCTGCTGTGCGGTCAGGGTCGAACCCGCCGTCTGGGTGTGAAACCGCAGCATCCAACTCCGCGGATTCGTCGCGCCGAAGTGCTCGCGCATCAGCCGCGCCCACATCCGGCGTGCTGCGCGAAACTTGGCGACCTCTTCCAGCAGGTTGTTGTGCGCGTTGAAGAAGAAGCTCAGCCGCGGTGCGAAGGAGTCCACCGCCAGTCCCGCATCGATCGCGGCCCAGACATACGTCATTCCATTCGCCAGCGTGAAGGCCACCTCCTGCACCGCCGTGCAGCCGGCCTCGCGCATGTGATAACCGGAGATCGAGATCGTATTCCACTCCGGAACCTCATCGGCGGCCCACGCAAAGATGTCCGTCACCAGCCGCATCGCGTGCTCCACCGGATAGATGTACGTTCCCCGCGCGATGTACTCCTTCAGGATGTCGTTCTGCACCGTGCCTGTTAGTTTTTTCCTATCAGCACCCTGCCGCTTTGCCACAGCCACGTACAGCGCCAGCAGGATGGAAGCCGTCGCGTTGATCGTCATCGAAGTCGAGATCTCGTCCAGCCGGATGCCGTCGAACAGCCTCTCCATATCCTCGATGGAATCGATCGCGACCCCGACCTTACCCACCTCGCCCAGCGCCAGCGGCGAATCCGAGTCATACCCAATCTGTGTCGGCAGATCGAACGCCACACTCAGGCCCTTTGTTCCCTGCGACAGCAGAAACTTGTATCGCCGATTCGATTCCTCGGCATCGCCCATACCCGCATACTGCCGCATCGTCCATAGTCGGCCGCGATACATCGTC
>DASTSJ010000181.1:0-4892 GCA_035760765.1 Edaphobacter sp.
CCTCGAATGCGAGGCGACAGTTCACCCGACGTAAAGTTGGTTTGCGCTATAAGAAGCCTTGCCATCACTCACTCCCGCGTGCTTCGAACCATCCCGTGTCGTCAGGGTACGTCGGGCCCTTACCCTCAGAGGCATCGGTGAAGCGAGCCTCGATCAAGGCGTCACGATAGGACTTAGTCAGTCGTTCATACAGCTCTGGATCCTGGGCCATTGGTATGGCGAGATTGATCGCGATCCGAGTAGCCAGTACGTCGATGAAGATAGAGTCGAACCTATTGGGGTCAGTTACCTTCTTGACGTACTTTAGCTTACACGTCTCAGAATTGGTGAGGAGCTGATTGCCCTCGATCACGAACGGGATCTGTGTATCCCACAGCTGAACGAGCCTGAGGAAGTCATTAGGAAGGGTGAAGGCGTAAGCCCACTCGAACGCCGGGGTGGTGGGATCGGCGGCGAGATTAGCTCGGCCCAACGCGAAGTTCCACGGGTGTGCCCGAAGAACGGCATCCCTCATCGGTTCATAGAACCTACGAGAAAGTCTTGCCGCTTTGGTCTCATCAGTCAGTTCGCTGATCGGGTCATCATGTCCGATCTTGAGCAAAGCTAAATTGCAGATCGCTACGTCAGATGTTGCCATAGTCCTCTCCTAAAAGAAAGAGGGGCGAGTTTCCTCGCCCCTCCCGTGTCAGCCCAGGGGCGGTAGCCCGAGGTCATTCGGATACTGTCCCATCAAGACACGCCGTCGGATCACGTCGAGAATGTTGAGGACCTGGTCGCGAGAAAGCGTGTCGTCATAGATGACTCGCACGCTCTTCGCTCCCAGGGTTCCCCCATCAGCAACGGTGACTCCAACTTCAGTGTCAAGATAGTTGGCATCCATCGTGACGGTTGCCATGGTTCACCTCAGTCGATGCAGTACTCCACGATGAGCGAGATGTCGCCTGCACCGGAACCGACGGTAGCGCCGGTCAAGGCCAGGTCATACTCGACCTGAGGATCGGCCGCCAAGCCGAGGATTTCCCACAGCTGCTTGTTGACGTTGATGATGTCCAACGCCTCGAACAGCAGATTGATCGGCGCCGTGGTGCGGGCCGTCGTCATATCCACCGCCGTGGCGAAGACATCATTGTCCACCGCCGCACCGCCATCCTTTGCGGTCCGATAGAGACCGCAGTGATAGGAGGTGCCAGTCGCGATTGCGTCATTGAACAGCCAGATGGCTACCATGACCGCGTTGCTCGGAAGACGAGCGAAGCGGAAGATGGAGCCATCGTCGTCTCCCGCAGCGACGGCGAGAGTGCCACCGGCGCGACGGACACGACCGCCATTGGCCGCGACGTGGTTCCGTGCGAACGGAACGCCGTCGAGGTTTGTGAGTTCGGTCGTCTTCTTGTTCTCGACTGCCATAGTTCAAGTACTCCTCTTCTCTTACGACTCGGCGCACTTGATCTCGACGACCTTCTCTTCCTCCACGCGGGTCGCCCCAATCGTCATGCAGTAGTAGACGTAGGTGGCGAACCGCTTATCCGCACGCTCGACGATGCGCGACATGGGCTCCTGACCGATAGCCAGGCCCATGCCGCTGGTCGCCCAGGCGGGGATGCGGCGGTGGGAGTTGGTGTCGAGCTCAAGCAGCTCCGTGTGCTTGAAGTCGAAGCCCATGAAGGTGTTGACATCACCCTGCACGAGGGCCTTGACCGTGTTGAAGTCCTGCGAAGTCACCTGGGTGGTGCCGAGCAAGTTGTCCATCTGGATCGCCGTGACAGCGATATGGAACTTCTCGGTCATGTCCACGTTATTCGCGCGGAGCTTCTTCCGTGCCTCACGCAGCTTCTCGACGGTGAGGCCGGAGGTGGCGCCACCGAAGTTGGCTGCGATCTGCTGACCCGCCGGGAAGTTCACCTGGGTCGTTCCTTCCTTGCCCGTATAGGCAACGGCGAAGAACGCCATGATGATTTCCTGGTCGATGCCACGACCCATGGCAAAACCAGCGTTCTGCACATAAGGCGAGTCGAAGTTCACCAGAGTGCGGACGCGGTCGGGCTTGTCGATCAGGTCACCCCAGTCATAGTCGACTAAGGAAACCCGACGCCGCTTGTGAGGCGTATTCATCAGCGGCGAGTCACCGTGCCGTTCATTCACACGCCGAGCTGCGGTCGCGCCGATCTGCTCGAAGTATGCGTTCTCGCCGGTGACGTTCTCTTCCAGTGTGCTCCCGCGCAGTCGGCTGCCCTTCTGCTGGACGAGGAGCATCACGTTGTCTTTGTACTGCTGTACAAAGGCCGTCGTGATTTGAGTGGACATCTGCTAATTTGCTCCTGTTAAAGGGGTCATTTCTTACGCTTCGACTGAGCTCCCCGGTCACCCGGACCCGTGTCTGCCTGTTTTACGTCGGGCTGCGACGAGAGTCCACCCGGACCCGCGGCGTTGTCGCCTGAGCTCCCCGGATTTCCTACTACGTAACTCTCGAAGGTCTTTGCCCTCTCGAGTATGTTGGAAACGTCAGGCGGCGAAGACAATGCGGACATTGACTTCACAGACTGACGGAGGCATTCGAGCCTCACATGAACCATGGTGCTTTCCTCGATGGTCGGCATCATCCTTGCTCCTCAGGGAATGCGAACTTATACAGCTTCTGCATTTCCTCGACGGCGTGCTGGTGACCGGGATCGCGAGGATTAGTGTAGGCCTTGAGGAAGTTCGGGTCGGCTTTCTTCTCCTTGATGCGAGCTTGAGCTTCGCCAGGCGACATCGCCTCGCCAAGCGAGGCTTTCCCGTCGAGCCGACCTTCTTCAGCGAGCAGCTTGCCCACCTCGTGGAAAACCTTGATGAGTGCGGGATGATCGCCGAGGCGAGAGCTGTCGAGGAGTTCCTTCAGCGGGGCGCCCCCGAGTTGTTCCACAGCCTGTTGGGCCAGGGAGATGTTCTGATCGTAAGCCGCTCCCCAGTCCTTCTTGAGCGTCGCTGCAGCCTGCTCCTGGTTCTTCTGCCAGTTGCCCATGTTCGAGTCATGGATGCCATTCTGAGTCTCGATGAACCACTGATACAAGCCGGCGACCTGTTTGCCGTTCAGGCCGAGCTCATGCGCTTTCGTGCGGAAACTCCCGATGACTGGGTCATTTTCCTCGATCTTGATCTTCGACTCGACCTTCGGAAGCTTGTATTCCTCGGGAGTCGCAGGTCGACCGATCTTCGCGTAGTATTGGTCCCAGACCTCTTTCGGCGAGTCCTCTTTCGGGATCGCAACCTTGTCATAACCGATCAGTCGTTGGGCGTTGACGTATCCTTTGGCGAGGCCGGCGATGTCCTTGATGTCCTTGAGCGACGAGTCCCCACGGATGTCCTCTGGCAGTTGGGAGAGGAAGTCTCCACCGCCTCCGCCCCCGCCAGTGCCCTCGCCACCCGTCCCGGCACCTCCATTGCCGCCAGCCCCACCGTCGCCTCCGCCAGCTCCTGCTCCATCATCGGGAGCGAACACAACTGCTGAACCAAGAAGTCTTTCACGGAACATAGGTCCTCCAATCAGTTATCGCCATAGGCGAAGGTTTGACGCGGGCGACGGTTCTCAACCGCCTTCTCCTCTTCGATCATCTTAAGCAGCTTGCCCTCGTCGATATTGAGCTGACTCAAGATGTATAATATCACCTGTCTTCCACCCTCGCGGATTAGGGTGTTGTTCACGTCTCCGTCATAGGTCGGAGACAACATGCTAAATCTCTTCATCAGGTCAGCGAGAACATTGCGAGACGTCTGTGTGCGAAACGTCTCCTTGTAATCACTGGCTAGCTGAAGAACCTCTTCTGATTTGCTGGGCATCTGCGAAGTTCCTATCTGCTTGACCGGCATCGCTTGCAGCACCAGCCAGGTCCACAACATCCTGTTTGGTTTCGCGAGCGTTGTCAATGGCCATCTGTTGCTGTCTCTCCTGTTCCATCTGTTCGCGCGTCCTGAGGATACGTGAGGGTACTCCGTAGATATCCGCGCCCCAACGCGCCAGCTCCTCCAGGTTCACGACACGCAGGGCTGTGGGGTCGACCTCAGCCACAGGAGCCATGAGGCTGTAGAGACTCAGAACACCTTCAGCTTCCTGTGCCCTCTGAGCTTTTGCCACGGGGCTTACGTAGTCGATTGCGATTGACTGACCCGACATCTCCTCCGGCGGGGGCAAGAACGCTCCCCGACGCAGCATGATTGCGAAGACTCTTTCGATAAGCGGTCCGAGGAACTCCGACTGCTGGCGGCTGAGCATAGGAGCGATCAAGCGCATCTTCTCCTGCCTGCGCTCGATGACCCAAGTCGCGGCCACGCGGGATCCTTCGTGTTTCTCCTCGGGCATTTGCAGCCAGTCGGTATAGAACCCCCGAAGGATCGACTGCTGTACGGACTGAAGGACCTCGACGCCAAGGTCTATCCGTCCCTCCGTCTTGATCGCCTCGATGCGGTCTTGACTTCCCGACCGGTAGTAGTTGAGGGCGGAGGGCGTCATTCTGATCGGGCCCATGAACCCATCGTCCGGGAGCTGAAGCGGCGGGTCCACGACTTTCTGCGCGGCCTTGATGACCGTCTTCCGCATTTCGTTGAGCATCTTGATGTCCGGCAGCATATTGACCCCCGGACCCCGACCGTACTTCTCCCCTGCCACTCGCATCCACTTCGGGAGCATAAAGGGGAATTCCCGAAATCCTCCCTCGTCTAGTAAGACCTTCTTTTCGAGAAGGACGTAACAACTTGCCCATGGCATATTCCTCCTGCCTTTGCTCTGGGGATCGTAGGCTCGGCGAGGATAGCAGGCATGGATGATTTCGAAGGTGCGGGTCGGTTCCTTCTCCAACGCCTTCTTGACCTCCTCTGGTGCCGTGTCAGGCCATCTCTCGACGATCTGCTTCGGTGTG
>DASTSJ010000182.1:0-6495 GCA_035760765.1 Edaphobacter sp.
CGCCGATAATCGTCATCACCGCGGTTACCAGCCATGCGCCAATCAACAGCGCGGGCGAGCCCAGCAGACGGGACATATCGGCCGGCACAATAAAGATGCCGGACCCGATCATGGAGCCCATCACAATCGCCGTCGCCGAGAACAACCCCATCCCCTGCACAAACTGGGGCTGAGCGGCAGAGGTCACGTCAGCTTGCCTTGAAGAAATCGTCACGTTGCAGTCTTTTCTATCCCAAATGGACAGGAAAGTCTTGCAACATCTCCACGCTAGGTCCTGAGGAGCGTTACGGCGAAGCAGCGAAAGCGCTCGGGGGCCCAAAAGGGAGAAGGCCAGTGCATGATGGATTTCTTCATGTACTCGCGCTCCGTCTTTTTGTCTCCTGCAGCTCGCGCCGTGAGGCAAGCCTTGAATGTCTGATAGCTGATGATTCGTTTACGCCAGAGGAATCGGCGAAGCCCCGTCAGATCAGCGAGCAGAGTATCGTCCAGCATCTTCAGAAAGTCGTCGTACATATGGTGGGCGTTTCCACTCAGTCCGCCTGGACTGTAGCGGTAGTCCGTCAGCGGTTCGGGGCAGACGCAAAAGGGCCCCTTGGAGATCAGCCTGAACCAGAGGTTCCAGTCTTCGCTACCCAGTTGTCGCTCATTGAACCCGTTCCCTAGTTCATTGAGAACCGACCGGCGCAGCAGGACAGAGGAAGGAGGCACGCCAGGATTACACCAGCGCAACGTCGGCCAAAGGGTCGTGTGATCCACGGGCGCCAGGTCGTACCGATGCTCTCCCTGATCGCCAACGACGCGCAGACCTGTGTAATTTCCGACCGCATCCGGGTGCGCCTGAAGAATCTTCACCTGCTTCGCGATCTTCTCTGGCTCCCACCAGTCATCTGCGTCAAGAAAAGCGATAAATTCTCCGGTTGCGATTCGCAAACCGGTATTTCGTGCCTTTGCTGGGCCGCCATTCTGTTGAGGGAGAAGCGTTACCTGATCGCCATACTCTAATTCCACGATGCGGCAGGTAGCATCTTTTGAACCATCGTCGACGACAATAATCTGTGTCACGGGGTAGGTTTGCGCCAGGATGCTGTCAACAGCCCTGCGGATGAATTTCTCGCCGTTATAGACCGGAATAACGACAGTTACAGTCCCCTGGATCGCTGAATCTCCGCTAACGTTCACGGACCCCATTTCCTCCCGCTCGATTTCTGACGAAGCATAGCAAACTAAGACTTCGAGCGGTGAATTAAAGAGGGAGCATGTTTCGTAAAAACGCGTTGACCCATTCGGCTGGAGTGGCCCCCGGTTGCAAGAGAGCACCGATGACAGCCACCGTATCGGCGCCAGCCTCAATGACGCTGGCAGCGTCTTCGGGGGTGATTCCTCCGATCGCTACCAGCGGTATCGATGTCAACGCGCGCGCCTGGCGAACGCCTTCGATCCCAACGACAGCATCAGGATTGCGCTTGCTCGCGGTGGCGAAGACCGGCCCGATGGCGATGTAATCCGCGCCCGCTGCATCCGCCTGCACCACTTGCTGCGGAGAGTGCGTGGAGCATCCTACTATGCTGCGCGGCAGCGCTGTCCGAGTCTCAGAAATGGCCAGATCGTTCTGGCCGACGTGGACTGCACGCCACCCGGCGAGCCGCGCCAGCTCTGGCGAGTCATTCATCACCAGAGTAGCTTCGGTGTCTTTGAAGACGTCGGATATCAGATCCGCGTTACGCAGGATCTGCTCATGCGTGCCTGTCTTGTCGCGATACTGGATGAGCGTAACGCCGGCCTCACGAAGCTGCTCGACGAAGCTGCGCAGATCGATGCGTCGCGCTGACAGCGTCTCAGCATCCACGATCGGATAGAGGCGAGGAAGTCGCAACCGTTCCATCGATATGGGCAGGGCGGTGCTACCTTGCTCCACTCAGGCCTTCACGTCGTTCTGTCGCTCAAGAAAGCGTTCCATGAACTTCGTATCGAACTTGCCGGAGCGAAACTCCTCATCGGCGAAGATACGCTGATGGAGCGGAATGGTCGTGTGAATTCCCTGCACGACGAACTGGCTCAACGCCCGCTGCATCTTGTTCATGGCCTCTTCACGATCCTTGCCGTGGCAGATGAGCTTCGCGATCATGGAGTCGTAGTACGGAGGAACCACACCCTCGGCATACTGTGCGGTGTCGACACGCACGCCATTGCCACCGGGCACGTTGAAGGCGGTGATCTTGCCCGCGCTCGGCGTGAACTTCTCGGGATGCTCCGCATTGATGCGGCACTCGATGGCGTGGCCGCGAATCTCGACCGGGCCGGGGACGATGGAGTTCAGCTTCTCTCCGGCGGCGATGCGTAGCTGGGCCTTGACAAGATCGATCCCGGTCACCATCTCGGTGACGCAGTGCTCCACCTGGATGCGGGTGTTCATCTCGATGAAGTAGATCTTGCCGTCCTCATCCATCAGGAATTCGATCGTGCCGGCGTTCCAGTAGCCGATGCTCTCGAGCGATTTGCGGATGGTCTTGCCAAGTTCCTCGCGGAGCTTAGGGGTGACCTGCAGGCTTGGCGCCTCTTCGATCAACTTCTGATGACGGCGCTGAATGGAGCACTCGCGCTCGCCCAGGCTCATCACGTTGCCATGCTCGTCCGCGAGCACCTGGAACTCGATGTGGCGCGGACGCTCAATGAATTTTTCCATGTAGAGGTCGCCGTTGCCGAATGCAGCAGCGGCCTCAGTGGAGGCCTGGTTATACAGGCCAGGAAGCTCTTCGGGGGTGCGGCAGATGCGCATACCGCGACCACCACCGCCAGCGACTGCCTTGAGGATGACCGGATAACCGACGCTCTTGGCCCACTCCAGCGCCTCGCCTTCGCTCGCGATGATGCCGTCAGAACCGGGAAGGATCGGCACCTTGGCCTTCTTCATCGTCTGGCGCGCCGTGGACTTTTCGCCCATCATGCGCGTGACTTCCGGTGGAGGTCCAATGAACTTGATGTTGGAAGCCCGGCAGACCTCGGCAAAGTTTGCATTCTCGCTTAGCAGACCGTATCCAGGATGGATCGCATCGACGTCGGCGATCTCGGCAGCCGAGATGACTGCGGGCACATTCAGATAGCTTTCGGCAGACCTCGGCGGGCCGATGCAGATCGCCTCGTCGGCAAACTTCACATGCAGCGAATTTCTATCGGCCTCGCTGTAAACCGCAACCGTGCGGATCCCAAGCTCTTTACACGCGCTAATCACGCGCAGTGCAATTTCCCCACGATTTGCAATCAGTACCTTACGAAACATAACTTCAGATGCCTTCCGTCAAAGTCAGGATCGTTCATCCCGCAGCGCAACGAAGAAACTAGCGCGGCCGAATCTCAAAGAGCGGCTGACCGTACTCGACCGGCTGGCAACTGCTGGCGATGCGGCGAACGACCTCGCCTGCGATATCCGATTCGATCTCGTTCATCAGCTTCATCGCTTCCACAATGCAGAGAACCTGACCGACTTCGACCTGATCGCCCACCTGCACAAACGGCGGCGCTCCAGGGGCTGGTGACTCGTAGAAGGTCCCCACGATAGGTGACTTGACCTCGTGCAGCTTCTCTGCGGGAGCAGAGGGCTCTGCTGCGTCTGACGGGCTGACGGGATGGGCTGTCGCCGCTGGAGATGCCGGGACTGCTCCAGAGGGCGCCGATGAGACCAGCCTGCTCAACTGTGCCAGATCGAAGCCTACTGAGGCCGCTGCCGGTGCCGGCTCGCCCGCAAATTTGATCCGAACCTTCAGATCGGGCTGCTCCATGTCGAACTCGGAGATCTCGTTGGCCTTGAGAAACTCGACCAGCTCGCGAAGCTCCTGCATCTTTGTTCCGTCCATCGTCACTCCTGTGCCTGTTGCGGCACTTCTGGTTATTTTTACAGCTCGATCCAGGCTTTTACACTCGGCGTCAGAATCTCGTGCCCTCCTGACGTTACCAGGACCATATCCTCAATTCTGAGGCCAAACTTTCCGGGCATGTAGACTCCCGGCTCAATCGTAATCACCATTCCGGCCTCAAGTTTCTGCGTCTGCTTTGCGGCCAGTCTGGGTAGCTCGTGAATCTCCAATCCTACGCCGTGTCCGGTGGAATGGGTGAACCAGCGGTCGAGTCCCGCGCGGCGAAGCACGCTTCGTGCGGCTTCGTCGATCTCGCCCGCAGAGACTCCAGGAGCGACGGCAGCAACCGCTGCTTCCTGCGCCTCCAGAACCGCATCATACACGTCTCTCTCCTCTGGCTGCGCCTTGCCCAGATGTACCGTACGCGTCATGTCGCTCATGTAGCCGTCTAGCACGACGCCAAAATCGAGCGTCACGAAGCCGCGGCGCGGCAACTTTGCCGTACTCGCCCGGCCGTGCGGCATGGCACTCCGAGGACCGCTCGCCACAATCGTCTCGAAGGACATGCCTTCAGCTCCTGCCTGGCGGGCGCGGTACTCAAGGGTCGAGGCTACCTCGATCTCCGTCAGGCCAGGGCGGAGATACTCCAGCATGCCGTCAAAGAGACTGCAGCCCAGCCTGGCGGCCTGTCGTATCTTCCGGATCTCGTCGTCGTCCTTGACCTGGCGAAGATTGGCAACAGGAGCATCGAGTGCCACAAAGAGACCCCGCCGCATTTTGGCAGGAACTGCTTTCCGCATTCCTTCAAGCGCCGCAACCGTTGTGACGGAAGCGTCAAACCCGCAGGTGGCAACGGCCGACTTCGTCAACCATTCGCAGGCTGCGGTCACTGCGGACTTCTTCTCGATCACAACCTTGGTTCCGGCAACCTCGTCCTTTGCCTGCTGGGTGTAACGCCCATCGGTGAAGAGCACCGATCTCGCTCCCGCAAGGACAAGCGCAGCGTTGGAACCGGTGAATCCGGAAAGATAGCGCACGTCCGGCAGGTTCGTAATGAGCAGAGCGTCCAGGCCTGTTTGTTTTACCGACTGGCTGGCTGCCCTTTTGCGCGCTTTAAAGTTCATCCCTTTGATTCTACTCAACGAACGCCCTTCAAGCGTAGTAGGCATGGTTCCTGAACCGTTATGATGAACTATGTCTGTTTCGGCGGGGGTCACTTCGCAGCCTAGCATTTCGCGTCGTCGTTTCATCCTTGGTTCAGGCGTTGCTGCAGCGGGGTTGGCTCTTTACGCCGGAGAGATCGCGCGTCACGAGTTGGATGTCGTCAACACGACCATTCGTATCGCTAATCTTCCCTCTGCGTTTCGTGGCTTCCGAGTGGTTCAACTCTCGGACATCCACCTGGACGAGTTCACGGAACCATTTTTCCTCGAGCATGCAGTTCATCGCATCAATGAATTGGCTCCGGACCTCGTACTGGTCACCGGCGACTTCGTCACCCGAGGATCGCTGACTTTTATCGACAGCCGACATGCAGCGTATCGCTGCGCGGAGATTTTGAGCACACTTAAGTGTCCGCAGGTCTACACCATCCTCGGAAATCACGACGTGGGGGTCAGCGCTCCACTGGTGATTGGCGCCCTGCAGTCGCAGAAGATCCCTGTTCTCGTGAACCAGAACGTGGCAATCGAACGCGGCGGCGATCGTCTCTGGCTCTGCGGCACCGACGATGCCGGAACACGCCGGCCGGATCTTAACCTGACTATCCCGGACAAGCCGGACGGGCCGGTCCTGCTGATGGTGCATGAACCAGACTACGTCGACACGGTCCTCGCGCACCCGAAGGGCAAGTCCGTCGATCTCATGCTCTCTGGTCACTCCCACGGTGGCCAGGTGCGAATTCCCTTTTATGGCCCGCTGATCCTTCCTCCGATGGGACAGAAGTACGTGATGGGACACTTCGCCTTCGGCTCGCTGCAGCTTTACGTAAACCGGGGACTGGGAGCAGTGGGGCTGCCGTTCCGCTTCGATTGTCCGCCGGAACTGACGGTCCACACGCTCCAGCCCGCATAGCAATGCCTTGGAAGTAGTCAAGAGGTTGGCCGTCTACAACAACGGCCTAAGACGACGCATAAACATCAGAAGGTCACAAAGCTGGAGTCGGAGGATGGCGGGCTATTCCGCCACCGTCCGATTGCGAAGCTGTCCAAGTTTTTCGATCGTGACTACCATCTCTTCCCCAGGTTTCAGCCAGCGCTGCGGCGTGCGGCCCAGCCCCACTCCCTCGGGAGTTCCTGTGCTGATCACATCGCCTGCCTCAAGCGGCGTCATGGTTGAGATGTACTCGATCAGGGCGGGCACTTTGAAGATCAGGTCGCTCGTGTTCGAGTTCTGAAGCGTCTCGCCGTCAATCGTGAGCGAGATGTTGAGCGTATGCGGATCGCCAACCTCATCTGCCGAGACAATTGCGGGACCAAGGGGAGTAAACGTCGGGAAGGATTTCCCAAGTGTCCACTGCGAGGTAGCCAACTGGATGTCGCGTGCGCTGATGTCATTCACGACGGTGTAGCCGTAGACATACTGCTCCCAGTCCGCCGCCGCGATCTGATAACCGGCTTTGCCGATCACCACTCCCAGCTCGGCC
>DASTSJ010000183.1:0-2036 GCA_035760765.1 Edaphobacter sp.
TCGCTCGATATAGCCACGCGTTAGGGAGTAGCTGCTCGACAATATGTGCTGCCGTGGATTCGCACGCAGAGTAGGGGAGACTTCCGCAATTTGAGGACTTGAGAACGGCTCTATCTCTTTTCAGGAACATCTCATCGAAGAGTTCTTTAGATTTACTGAATGGAGGGCATTGGAGGGCGGTCAGGTGAAGACGAGGCCGAAGCGGATCAGGGCAGAATCTTCGCCGGACGCTACGCGCTGCCCAAGCAGTTTCGGCCTGGCGGGATGGCTCGGGTGTATCAAGCAGCTGACTTGGACGACAACAGCCGCCGGGTCGCCGTCAAGATTCTGAATCCGGAGGACGACGAACGCGTTACTGCGATTGCATTTGAAAGGGAAACCAGATCCCTCAGGCAGTTAAGTCACCCAAACATCGTCGAGCTGCTTGACGTCGGGCGTGATTCCGAAAAGAATGAGCGCTATCTCGTCTTTGATTGGATGGATGAGGATCTTGAGTCAGTTCTAGGGCTAGAACACGACTGGAAGGACTACCTGCGGCGATTTGGGCTTCCGATACTGCGAGGCCTGGCGCATGCACATGAGGCGCAGATTGCGCATCGGGATCTAAAGCCCGCGAACGTCCTGCTTGACTCAGAAGGTAACCCCCGGATCGCCGACTTTGGGATCGCGAAGATTGCCACGTATTTGACGCCTGGACGAACCCTTCAGGATTGGCACTCGCCGCCGTACTCTCCACGCGAGGCGGAAGACGAGGCCCACCGGTATTCACGTGACGTTTACGCATACGGCGTCATGTCGCTCATGATCCTGACCGGTGTCGATCCGCGTGCCTCAGCGTTTCAAGGTGCGCGCTATGACGCCATTGACGAGGCTTTGGGGATGGTCAAGGGTCCTGAGGACCTGCTTGATTACCTATCCCGATGTGTCGCAACGGATCCGGACGAACGCCCTGAGAACGCCGCAGTAGCGCTGGCCGCTATCGAACAGATTGAGGAGAAGAGCCGCTCGGTTGAGCGCTCTCGGGATCCAGTCCTCTATCTCCAGATGCGCCCCAAGGTTAAGGAGTACCTTGTGCAGGAATTCGACCTGCGAGTCCACGCGGCCCAGGAGAGATTCCTTCTTGAGGAGTTCGCAGACGGGGTAGGCGTATCCGAACTGGATCGAGCGACCTTCGCCGACGGTGAGTCGACCGACGGGCACTACATGCTCTACGCCCGGTCTCTACGCCTACACGGTGTGCTGTCACAGGAGCGAGACCACCTTCAACTGGTAGCCGCCGTTGCGATGCGGCCGTCCTACTTGGAGCGCGAACGGGAACGGTCCGCAACGGTCGAACTTGAGTGGACGTTTGGATCAAGGGGCGAAGGTGGAGAGGAGGGTGTGCGAAAGCTGGAGCGGCTGGTCGAGGAGCACGCTGCAGCTCGCCGAGCCGAAAGGCAGGGCGCTGCTCCGGCCCTGGTTGCCCGTTGGCGACGGCTACTCACGGCAATGAGGACCGCGGAGATGGCGCGTGCGGTGAGTCAGCCCTACGTCAGGCGCCGCATGGAGGGCTCCGGAATTGAGTTCACCTGTCCGGCTGACGTCCCTGTTGAGCTGATTGGACCTGTTGTTGTCGAATCTGCCGATGAGGGTTTCGTAAGAGGCGCTGTAGTACTCGTTAATGGAAGACAGGCATTGATGCGGGTTGCCGACGGAGATCCGAAAGTCATTCCGCCACGCGGCGAGATCCGAACCGATATCGGCGGAACGACTGTGGCGATCCGCCGGCAACACCGAGCGCTCGACTCAATCGAGGACGATCGTAGTGTGAGGCCGGATCTCCTGAGTCTGATCGTAGCTCCGGATGCAGCCAAACCGCCGCAGCCAGTCCAGATCGACCAGTGGTTTGAGGAAGTGGATGATGCCAAGCGCGCGATCGTATCTCGGGCACTTGGCAGTCCAGACGTAATGCACGTAGAGGGACCTCCGGGTACTGGCAAGACGACGCTAATCACGGAGCTGATCCTGCAACAACTTACGTCGCACCCCGATCGCCG
>DASTSJ010000184.1:0-3034 GCA_035760765.1 Edaphobacter sp.
CGCGGTCGCGCTGCTCGAGCGCCGCGATCGGGCCGGGTTCGCGGGCCGCCGGCGCGAGCTCGTTCGCGTCCACGTCGCGGTCGATCGTCTGCCGTTCCTTGCGCACGCTCCGGTAGTGATCGATGCACAGGTTGCGGCTGACGCTGATCAGCCACGTCTGGAAGTTGGCGCGGCGGTCGAACGTATTGAGCGACTTGAACAGCTTGAGGAAGACGTCCTGCGTCAGGTCTTCGGCGTCCGTGGCCGAACCCGTAAACCGGTAGCAGATCGCATAGATACGCCGGTGCTGCGACAGGACAAGCTGCTGCCAGGCATGACCATCCCCGGCGATACATTGCCGGACGAGTCTGGCGACAGCTTCCTGCGAGGCTTCCTGTTCCGGTGTGCGCTCTAACATGGACTGGATAGGCTTGGTCGGTGGTATGAGTGTACCGCGCAAGGGGCCCGAAGTCGCGGAGTTGGAGGCGCTTACGGAGCGGTTCCGTAGTACCCGCCTGGTCTGACCAGAAGAGGCGGGTACGACCGGAAGCGCAATGGAAAGAACGCCCATGGATAGCTATACGCAAGGGCGTTCCAGATGGTTCAGTCCTGTATCCCGAGCTGCCGCCCAGGAGTGATTCTTCTTACTTGGGGGCCGTGATGACACCGCAGGCGATACGGTTTCCAGCATTGCCCGTCGGATCCGTCTTCATATCGTCAGCCTTCTCGTGGACCATGATGGATGTTCCGCCATTGGCAAACAGAGAGTCCGACGCCGAAGGATCCAGCGACAGGTAATCGACATGGAAGGTGGCAGATCCGGTCCCATTCGCCGCGACGGTTACGTTCTGAGGAAGGTCTCCGGCATGATGGCCCATGGGGTTCTCCATGCCATGCTTCTTCGAGGCCGGGTTGAAGTGGCCGCCGGCGGTCTTGAAGTCGGGAGCGTCGCAGACCGCATGCTCGTGAATATGGACAGCATGCTGTCCCGGAGGAAGGTTCTTCAGCTTCAGATGGATGGTGAGCTTGTTGTTCTTAGCGGGAACAAAGGTAGCTGTACCCGCATCCTGACCGGTGCTGGTCTTCAGGGATACGGTCACGGCGCCCTTGGGCTTCGCCAGGGCTGGTACGGCTATGAGGCTGACTGCGAGGGCTGCGGCTGCAAAGCGCATACTTTTTCTCCTGCTTGTCTTTCGGGCTCGAAGATACGTAAGACAAAGCATACCCCAGCTGCGGGCGAAGATGCCCTATGGGAGCGACGGCAGCTCCAACTGCTGCGAGCGCGCGCTGTCGACCCACGGCTCAAAATGCGTGCGGCACCGTGCCTCATAGAGTCCTGCAGCTCCCACCACGACCAGTTCCTGGCTCTGGCCCAGCCGCTGCGTGTGGATCGCAGGCGCACCACAGACCATGCACACTGCAGATAATTTCGTGACCTCATCGGCGATCGCCATCAGGTTCGGCACCGGACCGAACGGCTCCCCGGCAAAGGTAGTGTCCAGACCAGCCATGACGACCCTCTTGCCCAGATGTACCAGCTCCATCGCGAAAGGAATGATTGCGTCCGAGAAGAACTGCACCTCGTCGATCCCGACCACTTCCACCTCTTCCAGTTGCGGAAAGAGCGTGACGCGGAGAATCTCAACCGTGGCCACCGTCGAGGCGTCATGGGTCTGCTGACTGTGGCTCGCTATGGCGGTGCGATGGTAACGAAGGTCAATATCCGGCTTGTAGCAGGCGACGCGCTGCCGAGCGATTCTCGCCCTCTTCAGGCGGCGAATCAGCTCTTCCGATTTTCCCGAAAACATCGGGCCCGTGATCATCTCGATCCGGCCAGGAGCAACGGTGGTCATTGCCCTCATCTTAACGAAGCGTCAGCGACGCCGTTGTGGATATTCAGGCGCGTTCGACGACGACCGCCGTACCGTATGCCAGCACCTCGGTAACGCCCTGCATCAGGTCATTGGCGTCATACCGGGCGCAGATAATCGCGTTCGCTCCGCGCTCGGAAGCATGCTGCATCATCATCACGAACGCATCCTGCCGGGTCTTCTCGCAAAGCTGCGAGAGCAGCGTGATGTTTCCGCCGACGATCGTCTGCAGGCCAGCCCCGATCGTTCCGAAGATCGAGCGCGAGCGAACCACGATGCCGCGAACCACTCCGACATTTCGTACGACGCGATAGCCGGGCAGCTCCAGCGCAGTCGTTACCATCGAGGCATCGAGAACAGGCAGCGGCGGAGGCATCGAGGACATAGGCTTTCACTCCTGGCGAGCAGCGTTTGGAAGAACCGCTGCCGATTCTATGTGCCGCTGCGAAGCTGGTCGAGCAGTTTCGTCACTGCTCCTGAATCAATCGTGTGCGCGGCCAGTGCGATTCCCGTCTGAAGATCGGGTGCAAGGTCCGCAGCCACCAGCACCGCGGCCGCATTCAGCAGCACGATATCGCGCCGCGGTCCGCGTTCCCCGGCGAAGACCGCCGTCAGAATCGCCGCGTTCTCCTTCGCGTCTCCTCCCGCAAGCGCACTCATCGGAGCACGCTCGAGCCCCATCTCCTCCGGAGTGATGGTTGACAGGGTGACTACGCCGTTCCGCACCTCCGCCAGGTACGTCGGCCCGGAGATGGAGATTTCATCCAGCCCGCGCACCGTTCCATCCGGCTCTTCTGCCGTTCCATGGACCACGAAGGCGTGCCGCGTCCCCAGCAGCGCCATCGTCTCGGCCACTAAAGCCACAGCGTGCTGCGCATACACCCCCATCACCTGCGCAGAAGCTCCCGCAGGGTTCGTCAGCGGACCCAGCAGGTTGAAGACTGTCCGCACCTTAATAGCCCGGCGAACCGGCATCACCACCTTCATCGCCGGATGCAGAGACGGCGCATGCAGGAACGCAAACCGGTAGCGGCGCAGCACTGAGGAGGCGGCCTCCGGAGAAAGATCTACCGGAACCCCCAGCGCCTCCAGAACATCCGCCGAACCGCACTGCGAGGTGATCGCACGATTCCCATGCTTGGCGATGGACGCCCCAGCCGCCGCTGCAACCAAAGCCGCCGCAG
>DASTSJ010000185.1:0-4170 GCA_035760765.1 Edaphobacter sp.
CGTGGCCGTGTGGTGATCGAAGTGGAATGGCTCGCCTGAGATCGACATTCGCAATTTATCAAGCCGTGCGTACGCGTCTTTGTGCGGCAGGGCTGGCATAACGATCAGGAACTCCTCGCCCCCATACCGCCCGATGAAGTCATATGGCCGGATGTGGTGAACCATGCGACTGGCGGCATCCCGCAGAATTGCGTCTCCGGCGAGGTGGCCCATCGAATCATTGATCTGCTTGAAGAAATCGATATCCGCAAGGACGACGGCGAGGGTGACTCCCGTACGGCGCGAGCGGTCCATCTCGCGTGCGAGGATCTCAAGGATTGCCGGTCGGTTCCAGATACCTGTCAGTGAGTCGCGGGTGGCCTGTAGGCGAAGTGCCTCCCGCGCCGCTACCAGCTCGACCTTTTCGGCCTCCAGCTCGCGTGTCCTCTGGGCTACCAGTCTGCGCAACATGCGTTGCCGCACCAGCAGGCGCTTCTCTCGCCAGTGCCATACAAAGATGGACGCGATAAAAGAAACAATGCCCAGCAGCAGGTACATGGCCCGCGTGCGCCACCACGGCGGGCGAACGGTAAACCGCAGCGACACGATAGGGGAGATTCTTCCCTGGTCCTGATCAATGGCCTGCAGCTCGAAGCGGTAGTCCCCAGGCGCGATGACTGGATAGTGGAGCCAGTGCGAGGTCGTCTCGCTCCAATCGAACTCCATTCCGGAGAGTCGGTACCGGAATCGGATGGCATCGCCGCGTGCAAAGTCCAGCGAGGTAAAGCCGACGTTGAAGAATGAGTCCTGCCATGACACGACGGACGTTTTCTCGAGCGACAGCGGATGATTGCCGATGCTCGCTGAAACGAACTCCACATTCAAGGGTGCCAGTGAGAAGAGATGCTCCGGGTGCAGCAGATGGATTGCTCCTCCGTTGGCTCCAATCCATACGGAACCGTCATCATCCGCGAAGAAGGCGCCTTCATCCGTGTCGTTTGAGACCAAGCCGTCTCTCCGCGTCAGCAGACGCCAGGACTTGCCGTTGAACACGTCGACACCCAGGTCTGTGCCGATCCACAGCCACCCGCGATGGTCGAAGCGCACGGTCTGTACATCCTTCGAAGGCAGGTTGGGGGGTGCCAGAGAGCTCGAACTTGTCGCTTGGCCATCTACATGGATGTGCAACAGTGCAGGGATGCCTCCACCGATCCAGAGACTGCCGTCGGGCGCGGCGGCGATGTTGCGCATCTGGCCGCGTACAGCATCCGGATCAAGCGCGATCCTCTCGAGATGCCCATCTGTGTTCGACATCCGGTAAAGCTGGTGATCGGACAGAAACCACAGATCATGGTTCGGCGTTTCGGCTGCATCGGCGAAGGTATCTTCCGACACGAGTGGGTCCGACATTCTCTGGATGGAGTTGGAAAGAGGGTTGCGTATGACGTACAGCCCATCGCGCGAAAGAATCCAGATGCGCCGCGAAGAGTCCTGAAAGATGCGCGCAAGACTGGGAAGCCGTGCGCGGAAGATGAATCGCGAAACGCTCGCGTCGGTTCGGTAGACGTCCCCGTCGATCGTAAAGATCCATAGTGATCCATCCGGCGCCTGGGCAGAGCCGGTGACGTGCGACAGCGGTGCGCGGCGAAAGAGAGCAGGCGTTATAAGCTGCCGGCCTTGCGAATTCAGCAGGTTGATTTGAAGCTGGTCCGAGATCCACAGGCGATGTGCCGCGTCCCGAAAGATCGTCCATACGACGTCATCGTGCAGCCCCTGGGAGATCGTCCAGTTCTCGATCTCACGATAACCTCTCCAGCGGAAGAGGCCATGACCACGCGTGGAGATCCAGGGAATCCCATTCTCATCAAAAAGAAACGCACTGACGTCTTTGAACTCGATGCCATTGGAGCCGTCAAACACCTCCCAAGAAGATGCTCCCTTCCCCCATCGCGCCAGTCCACGATTGGTCTGTGTCAGCACTGCACCCTGCGGATCCTCTGCCATCGACAGAATTCCCGCTCCCCTGTAGATCGCTCTATCTGCTCCTGCAGGCAGATCGCGCATGAGAAACTTGTCTCCTCCGCGCGGCAGGATGCGGACATACTCCCGGCTGCGTGCCCAGAGATCTCCATCGCGGCTTTGGTAAAGACATGTCCAAGCATCGGGAGGGATACCTTGCGATGCGGCATACACCCGGACGCGTTGCGCCGCGTTTCCCTGAAGTGGATTGCTGAGCCTACATACAGACTGTCCGCACCCAAACCAAAGTTCCGTTCCCGAGTTGATCACGAGAATGCTCGATACGCTCGCGAGGGACGGCTGCGCCTTGATCTCGTCATCGCTGAACAGAGGGCGGATGCGCCAGGTGCCCTTGGGATCACTCGTGCGAGGCGCTGAGAGAAGCATCAGGTTGCCACGGGAGATAAAGAGGATGTGCTCTGCGTCGATGGAAGTGACTACCTGTCCAGCTCCGAAATGGGAACTGGACGCATCCAGCGGTGCAGGCAGAAAGCGTTTTCCGTCAAAGGCATACAGATGATCGTTGGTCGCGACCCACATTCTGCCGCCAGCGTCTTTGTGGAGACTCAGCACAAGCGGTTCGCCGATGCCATCCGCCGGACCGAAGTGCTGGAATTCGGCACCGTTGTAACGGAAGAGTCCGTTCTCCGTTGCGATCCAAAGGTAGCCTGAATCGTCCTCCAGCAGATCGAATACATCCAGGTTTCGTAGACCTTCGTCCTGGCCGTAATTTGCAAAGCTGAACTGTTGCGCGCCGGCGCAGAGAAACCCACAGAGAAAAAAAGAAACAGCAAAGAGGGCGCGCATCAGGCATAGAGCGCCTGGCAGCGGAGTTCCGGGACGCCGGAAATCAGGTTTTCGTTCAGGCAGCTTGCTCAACGGAAGTCACCTGCATCGTACCCTGGATTCCAGCTGGCCTTGGATGAAAAGCGTTCGGCTCGGGGGAGGATCTGGAAGGCCCTGGTGTCTCCTTAATCTATCAGGAATCAGTAGCTTGGGACGTTTGAGGACAAGACGTCCATCGTCCCTTTCGAGACAGAAAATCACAGATATCTAAATAAAATCCACGAAGTCAGAACGAAAGCTACAGCAGCACTGTTTCAGACACCCAGGCCAAAGTCGACGTCCTGCTCGTCTCCGGAATGGGAATAGAAGTCATAGGGGGTGCGCCGGTTGAACTTGTACCTGAGGCGAAGTTCGCGGCCAATGAACAGACCAAGAGCCACCGCGCCAAGACCAGCTGAAACCCAGCCGACCGTCTTGATCAAAGTCGATTCTTTCTCGTCTTCCGGAAACGGCAGATTGTTCAAGGCGGAGGCCACAGAATCCTCGGTGCAATCAGACTTCATGCTATGGATGATAGCGCACGTTGCCGGTCGCTGGCAGTCCGGACGCAAGCCGGTGTCTTCCAAAGGTACTCTTGCTGGGTTCATCGGACGTCTGCCTCCTGGAATCCAAGGCTGTAGAGCAGCGCGGCTACGGCTGCCTGAGCATTTTTGCGTGCCGCATCCAAGATTCCGTCCGACAGCGCAGTCTGCTCCAGCTGCTTTTCCGCTCGGGCCCGCGTCTCGCTCTCCAGATTCTGATCGACAGGAACCAGGAGTCCGGTAGTCCGGGCGTAGACCCGGGTGTGCTGATTGTCGACCGTCGTCGTGAAGAGCTGCGAAGCCGGAAGATTGACCCGGACTTTCCGGACGCCATTGGACTCCGTGATGTGAATGTCTTCCGGCTTGAGCTTGGAGAGATCGATTCCCGCGATGGCCTGCCCGTGAACGACCAGAAGGATGCGATCGCCGGCGAGAAGATCCGGAAGGACGGCGCTGGATTTAGATCCCTCAACAACCGTGTCCAGTGAATAAACCACCGTCTCCAGCCGATTCAATCGCTGAATCCGTTGAACAATGGCAGGTACAGAGGTGTCGAACGTCGTTGTGCGGCCGGTGATCCGGTCCGCGATCCGAGCCATGGAGCCTGTGGTCGCATGGCGCAGAAACAGCACCAGGGCGGCTGCCCCCAACAGAAGCGCAAGGACCAGGGCGACAAATAGTCCTAACCAGCTCCGGCTGTCCCTATATTCAGTCGTCATACTGGCTTGGATGGTATCGCACCGTACCGCGTCAGCAGAAAAAGCATGAAGCAGGCGTGAAAACTACGATGCGTGCTTGAGCCAAG
>DASTSJ010000186.1:0-7071 GCA_035760765.1 Edaphobacter sp.
CCCGCACTGCTCATGGACCGAGCCGATCTCTTCGCAGAGCACCTGCGCATCCGCGCGATGAACATTCCATGCCGGCTCAGTCGCTGCTAGCCGCAGCTTCTCGGCGATCTGACGGACCTCCGCGAACGGACTGGTCAGCAGGCGCGAGACCTGCGTCTCCAGCGTCCTGGCATTCACAATCTGGCCAAGAGAGGTGTTCGTCGCCAGCGGTAGGAGATATCGCGCCACGTCGAACGCACGCGCTTTCAGGGTCCGCTCGTATGCATCCGGCTTCATCGTCTCGGGCTGGGCGATCGCGCCCTTCAACGCCTCGAGCATTCCCGACGAGATGGTCTGGTAGCTGCGAAAGAGATCCTCGACGGCCTGGGTGAACTCTCCGGTACGTTCGCCAAGGTTCGGCGTATACCAGCCGGAGCGGCGAAAGTCCTGATAGCGCGTCGAGCGCTCCTGTCCGTCCCAGCGCTGCTCATCCACGAGCTCGATTGCGGCCAGCAGGCTCAGCCGCTCGATGGCGAAGGGGATGTGGGCAAGGTCAGCAATCGAGCGATGGCCGTACTGGAAGTAGAAGGTGTTCAGAAACTGCTCGGCACGCTGAGCGCTGATCTCAACCAGCGACTCCTTCATGCTCAGCGAAGACCTGGAGTACTTGGCCATCGCATAGGCCAGCACCTCAGGGTCGGCGCCATGAATCGCGTAAACATCTGTCTCAGCAGAGGGGGCAGGGATTTTCTCGTCCGGCATAGGTGAAACCCAGAATACAGTCACCCCAAGGGTGGCGTCTCTGGAGAAGTTGATCGTCCTGCCGCGAACACGTTCGCCCCTGTCAGACCACAACTCACTTGTTGCCCTTCGTATAATTTGGAGGCATACATCGGAGGTTCATTGAGCAATCGCATTGCACTCGTCACAGGAGCGTCACAGGGTATCGGCCGCGCCGTCGCGCTGGAGCTGGCTCGTCGCGGAGCCCACGTCGCACTCGCCGCAAGAAATGTGGAAAAGCTGGCAGCAGTCGAGGCGGAGATCACTTCCGCCGGAGGAACCGCCAAGGCCTTCGCGCTCGATGTCTCCAATGAGGAGTCCATCAAGAGCGGCGTGAAAGCCGTCGTCGAGCACTTCGGCAAGGTCGAAATCCTCGTCAACAACGCCGGAATCACCCGCGATATGCTCTCCATGCGGATGAAGCGTGCGGACTGGGACGACGTCCTGATGACCAACCTGACCGGCGCCTTCCTGACCTCGCAGGCGGTCATGTCCTCGATGATCAAGAACCGCTGGGGGCGCATCATCAATGTCACCTCTGTGGTCGGAGAGATGGGCCAGGCAGGCCAGGCAAACTACGCTGCCTCGAAAGCCGGGCTGATCGGCCTGACCAAGTCACTCGCCCGCGAGCTCGCCAGCAGGACGATCACGGTTAACGCCGTCGCTCCGGGTTACATCGAGACCGCCATGACGGCCGTTCTGACCGAAGAGCAGAAGAAGATGAATGCCCAGTACATTCCGCTGGGCCGCGTCGGTACTGACTCCGAGGTAGCGCACGCTGTCGCCTTTTTGGCCTCGGAGGAGGCAAGCTACATCACCGGGCACACGCTGGATGTGAACGGTGGAATGCACATGGGTTAGGCTCCCGGAGCTACGCACATGCCAATCGAAATCCGTGAGGTCAGCAATGACTCCGAAGTCGCCGCAGTGCGTTGGCTGATGAGCGACTACGGAGACTACCTGGCCCACAATCCGTCCGGGGCCGAGAGCATCTGTCTCAAAAACTACGAGCAGGAGCTGGAGCAGCTGCCCCAGGGCTACGCCCTCCTCCTGCTCGCGATGGTCGACGACCAGCCGGCAGGGTGCGTTGCTCTGCGCAAGCTCGAACGCCAACCACCTGCCTGCGAGATGAAGCGGCTGTGGGTCGGCTCCGAGTTTCGCGGACTCGGCCTGGGAAGGCGTCTGATCGAAGAAGCGATCCATCATGCGACCCGGAACGGCTTTGCGGCCATGTATCTCGATACTGTTCCGGCAGCGATGCCCGACGCCGTCAGGCTCTACACCGCACTCGGATTCGTCGCAGTTGAGCGTTACAACGACAATCCCGTGGACGGACTCACGTTCTTCGCGAAGCCGCTGCAATAACGTCCGATAATGTGAAAAACTTTGTTGCCGTAAGAGGTTCCTCCAGGGCGTGGGGTTCAAGTAAAACTTAAAGGAATCGCCTCATCCTTCACGATGTGAACCTCCGGTGGTACAAGACACAATCTCCACCAAAGATAAAGATTGACCCTTGCTGTTACTGCTGTTTACTTTGTGGCTAATGGGAACCATGCAAACACTTTCTGCCGACCTTGAAACCGAGTCTTCTGAAGCTCTATCCATTGCGATGAACATCGGAAACACCATCCGGGGATATCGCCTTCAGAAGGGTATGTCCCAGGGCGATATCGAGAAACGGACCGGGCTGCTCCGCTGCTATCTCTCGCGGGTCGAGAACGGACACACCGTTCCCTCGCTCGAGACCCTGCAGAAGATCGCCCGTGCGCTCGACCTGCAACTCGCCGAGTTCTTCGCCGAAGAGGTAGTGAGCAAGGAGATGTCCTCTCTCCATCTGGACGAGGACGAGATCCGCTTCCTCACCCAGGTACAGCGCTACTCCGCCAACCTGAGCGAGAACGATCGCCGGCTGCTGCTGGCCATGGTGCGCAAGTTCGCGCAGACGGCCCTCAGCTAATTCACCACTGCTCCAGGGGCGACCCGCTAGCGCAGATTTGCGATCCAGTGGCCGAACAGCGCCAGAAGCAGCGCCGCTATCGCGAAGGTAAGCTTCTGGCGAGCCAGGTAGCGCGTCCGGCCGCTTGTCATCCGCGGAACCAGCGGCACCCCGAGCGCCAGCCCGGACAGAAATCCTCCTACATGCGCTGAGTTGTCGATGCGGATCAGCGGCAGCACGATCGTGGCCAGCCCTATCACAAGGTTCAACCCTGCAAACTGGATGACCGAGCGGCGCAGGCGGTTTAGCTCAAAGGCAGGAATTGGCAGCTTGCGGTTCGAGAGCAGCACGATGAGGATGCCTGCAATCCCAAAGACTGCTCCGGAAGCTCCTGCTCCGACCGAGACCACATCGTGCATCAGGAGATTGACCAGCAGGCTCAGCAGGTTTCCTGCGACGCCAGTAAGAAGATAGACGGCGCCCATTCCCCACGGGCCGAGCAGCGGCTCGCCCAGCAGGCCCAGGTTCCACAGGCACCACATGTTGGTCAGAAGGTGAATCAGTCCGACGTGGACAAAGATCGCGCTCAGCAGCCGATACCACTGGCCGTGGAGCACGAGCACAGGGACGTTGGCCCCAAAGTGAATGAGCTGCGCCGGCGTTGGCGTGGCCGGATCGACTCCGTGAAGCACCATCCACAGGTAGACAGCGCAGTTGATTCCTACAAGTACATACGTCCCCGGAGCCGAAAGAATACTGCGGGTGCGGCGCCGTGGGGCGGGGATCTCTTCTGCGATGTAGGCACCTGGAGGGTCACCGTGCGGCGGGAGAACCTCGCCATCAGGTTGATAAGAGGAGGATGACATGGGGTCTTTCCTTCTAAGCTACCAAATACTGGAGCAGGGGACGAAGGCCAGTTTGCAGAGACCTGAGACCCGGAAGACCCTAGGTGTTCTGATTTCTGTTGAAGTTCAGGCTGCCTTGGTAAAGCGATCGCGAAGATCGGAGGGAATATGCTGCTGCACGATCTCACCCAGATAACCCGGAAGCGGAGTGGCCACCGCTACCAGAACCCACAGCAGTGTGGAAAGCACGAGCCCGGTCACAGCAACTGCCTCGAGCGAGATCGCGACCGCGTGAGCCTGATTCAGGTGGAGCTCGACCTTACCGATATGTGTAATTAGCTCGAAACGATGGATGACGACTGCAGCCAGAAGAAATGCAACGATCGACAGCGTGCTTACCGATATTAGAAGGAGGTCAATCGTGCGGGCGATCCGCTGACGGCGGCGGCAGTAGCTGCATTCAGCAAAATGCTGTTCATAGTCCGTACGCATGGCTGCCGAGATTCCCGAGATGTCATACCTCCATCCCGAGAGAATTGCACCCACCACCTGGTCAGTGCAGGCGGCGCGATCTTGACGATTTGAAGCAGAAGTTTGTGATGCAATCATTTTCATCGTTAATTGAGACTTTTATTCTATCGTCTTTGATAGTCGGATCTACCGGAAAGATTCTACTTCTGCGTAGCGGAACGTATACCTGTCTATCTCGGACAACATGTAAGCTGTTGATCTAAATGCAGATAGGATCGATCGGCGCTGCCTGCTCTGCCAGCACGATTCGATTTCCCAGTAGCGTAGGATGATTCATCATCGCCTGCTCTGCCGTCATTCTGGCCAGCTCCGGGGCGTTATTGGACTCCGACAGGTGGCCCAGGACAACATAGGCTGCGCTTCCGTCGTAGTCGCGCTCCAGGAACTCAGCCGTCGCCATGTTGGACAGATGCCCCACGCGCGAAAGCACACGCTGCTTCACACTCCATGGGTACGGTCCATCTTTCAGCATCTCGAGATCGTGATTCGATTCCAGCAGCAGGACGTCGATGCGCTTGAGCGCTGCCTTCACGTTCGGCGGCATGTAGCCCAGGTCGGTGGCAATCGCCATGCGGACACCCTCGGACGAGAAGACGAACCCGCAGGGATCGGCAGCATCGTGCGGAATGGTGAAGGGAGTGACCTCGATATCGCCGATAACAAACTGGCGCCCGGAGTGGAAGTATTCGACTGCGGGCAGGAAGGTCGGATCCACCTTTGACTTTGTTGTTGCGGTCTCTGGCTCGTCCGGTTCTCCACACGTTGTCTCGGCAGAATTCGCTTCGACTGCAGCCGACATGCTGTCACAGAGCCCCGGCTCAGGCGCGAAGCTCTGAGCAGCCGCCCGGGCCCTCGCTTCCTTCTCCTGCTGCACGTGGGTCAGCCACTGCGCGTAGGACATGGTCGTGCGGGGTTTCATCATCCTGACCCACGCTCGATGCGTAGGCTCGGTGAAGTAGACAGGAATGCCCAATTTTCTGGCCAGAACTCCCAGACCTGTGACGTGATCCTGATGCTCATGCGTGATGAGGATCGCGTCGAGAGTGGATGGATCCTCACCGACCATCGCCATGCGCTTTATCAACTCGCGACACGAGAGTCCAGCGTCCACCAGAACTCGCGTCTTCGAAGAAGAGATGACGGTGCTGTTCCCTTTGGAACCCGAGGCGAGCACTGTCATTTGCATCATGGCTCTACGATACGCCGGAATCTTGTGAGTTTTTCACGGAGGTTACTGGTGTGATTCCCCCGGAGAAGCGATCACCGGCATTACTCGCACGATATCGTCGAGAAGAACGGAGTGCCCGGCATCGCTCTTTCGCAGCCAGCCGCCCTTCGCTCCTGGAACGACTTCGATCGCAAACAGGTCCGGGGTCTCGCCTTCATCGAAGACAAAGAGGATCTGTACGACCAGGTGATCCCCCTGGGCAGTCTCCAGCATGACCACCTGGTCCAGAAGCTTCGGAAGTGAGGCCCGCTCCTGCTCTGTCACTTTTGCGGGGTGGAGCGAACAGGCGCAAGGAAGTTGACCGTGGATCGCAGAACAACTTCATTGCGCTGGTTGAAGGCCAGGGTCCGGGTGCGGACCACGCCGTAATCGGGCCGGGAGTTGGAGTGGCGTACGCCAACGACTTCGATCTCGGTACGAATCGAATCGCCGGGACGCACGGGCTGTGTCCAGCGCATCTCCTCCACGCCAGCGCCGATCATGCCTCCAGCAACCGGAACCGACTGCACGCGCAGACGCATCACGATCGCAGCTGTCAGCCAGCCGGACGCAGCCAGCCCTTTGAAAAAGGAACCTTCGCCGGCAGCCTCGTCCAGGTGGAAGGGCTGCGGGTCGTACTTCTGGCCAAACTCCTTGATCTCCTCGGCGGTCACCTTGGCGCTCGCAACCGAGTTCACCTTCTGGCCGACGTAAAAATCTTCAAAGTACATCTCTTTCGGCATGGAATCTCCCTGCACGGTAGTGTACCTGCACCTGCGCAGAGCTGGCAGAGGTTATGCGTACGTATAGAAGCCTCGCCCCGCCTTCCTGCCAAGCCAACCGGCATCAACCATGCGGATCAGCAGCGGACAGGGTCTGTACTTCGGGTCGCCTGTCCCCTCCTCCAACACGCGCATGATGTCCAGGCAGACATCGAGGCCAATGAAGTCGGCCAGCGTGAGCGGTCCCATGGGATGCGCCATCCCCAACTGAAAGATCTTGTCCACAGCCTCCGCGGTCGCAACACCTTCCATCACGGCAAAGATCGCCTCGTTGATCAGGGGCATCAGGACACGGTTTGACACAAAGCCGGCAGCATCGTTGACCTCGACAGGGGTCTTACCCAGTGCAAGCGAGAGAGCGTGGACGCTATCGTAGGTATCCTGCGTGGTTTGAAGGCCGCGAATCACCTCCACCAATTGCATCATCGGAACAGGATTGAAGAAGTGCATCCCGATCACTCTTTCAGGGCGGGAGGTCTGGGCGGCCAGTTTCGTGATCGAAATCGAGCTGGTATTGCTTGCGAGGATGACCTCAGGACGAAGGATCCGGTCGAGATCGCGGAAGAGCTCACGCTTGACCTCGAACCTCTCCGTCGCCGCCTCGATAGCGAAGTCGCAGGCAGAAAGAGACTGGCGGTCCAGCACCGTCTGAATGCGGTCGCGCGCTGCGTCAGCCTCCGGCTGGGTGATCTTCTGTTTTGCGACCTCGCGGCCAAGGTTCTTCTCAATGGTGGAGACACCCCGATCGAGCAGATCCTGCCGGATATCGCACAGCAGCACACGGAAACCGTAGCGGGCAGCGACGTGCGCGATACCGTTCCCCATGGTTCCTGCACCCAGCACAGCGATGGTTCTGATCTCAGTCATAGTCTCTGCCGTAACATCTGGTCGAAGCGGGAACGAACCCCACCAGCAGGACTGTAATGTTATCGTTCCCGCCCCTTTGGTTGGCCGCTTGCACCAACTGACGACAGGCCAACTGCAGGGCGGCCTGCGTTAGCTCCGCAGGGA
>DASTSJ010000187.1:0-6436 GCA_035760765.1 Edaphobacter sp.
GGTTGCGCCGTGCGATATGGATCTCGGCAAGGGTATGGCAGGAGACGGTCACGATGGGGGGAGGGAGGTTGGCCTTTGCGTAGCGCCTGCGAATGTCATGGGGACGAAGAGGCGAGTGTGCAGGGAGATGAACTCCATGAGCCGCGACTTCGAGCGCGATCGCGGGAGCGGCGTTCAGGACTAGACGGGTTGCCGAAGCTTCCGTGGCGGTGATCTCGAGGATCTTTTTGGCGAGCTCGACCTGTCCGCCTGCGGAAAGGTCTTTCTCTCGAAGCTGGATGAGGTCGATGCCGCTACGGGCCCAGCGAGCGGCGTTTTCGAGAAGCCGGGACTGCTTTTGGGACTCGTCGCCGGGCAAGAGGCTGCGGTCGGTAATAGCGCAACGGAGCACGTCGATAAGTTTAGTGGCAGGAGAGGGTTGTGCCCGCAGACCCTCCCTGGTTCGGAGATCCAAGCCACTGGATAGCTGCCGAGGGCGAATCATCATTGTCGCCCAAAGCAGATATTTCTGGGCCTTCCGCTGCGATGGAGAAGCGTGGCCGGGGTCAACTCCGCCGAGGGCAGTGTGTTAGCTTGAAATTAGCGAGTGTGTTCTGACGTAATTGGCAGAAGGCTGATAACTCAGGAGCAGGAGAGCACAGAGTGAGACAGTGGTCCCGCGGCGCAAATGTTGTTGTGCCCATCGCCGCTCGGCGGCTGAAGAGGGATCGATTCGCGAACTCGAACGAGCGGCAAAGACGCCGCGAAGAGTCTGGAGTTTATGGGTAGTGTGTACGATCTGATCGTTCTCGGGTCTGGTCCTGCGGGACAGCGCGCGGCCATCTATGCAGCCAAGCTGGGCAAGAAGGTTGCGCTGGTGGAGATGCGCGAGGTGGTTGGCGGCGTCTCGATTAATACGGGGACCATTCCGTCGAAGACGATGCGTGAGGCCGTGCTGCATCTGTCGGGCTACAACTACAAGTCCATCTACGGGATGAACTACCGTGTGAAAGAGCGGATCACGATGGCGGATCTGGCCTTCCGGGTCCAGCACGTCATCAAGACCGAGATTGACGTCACGGAAGCGCAGCTTTCGCGCAATAACGTGGAGATGCTGCTGGGAGTTGGCAGTTTTGAAGACGCCACGCACATCAAGGTGACGAACTCCCGCGGATCAACGGTTTATGAGACGAAGAGCACGCTGATCGCGACCGGCACCAAGCCGGCGAGCTCGCCAAAGGTTCCGATCAACGGAACGACGATCATCAACAGCGACCAGGTGCTTGAGCTCACAAACCTGCCCAAGACCATGATTGTTGTCGGCGGCGGCGTCATCGGTGTGGAGTACACCTGCATGTTTGCGGCGCTCGGGGTTCGCGTGACGCTGATTGAGCGTCGGCCCAAGCTGCTGGAGTTTGCCGACCAGGAGATCGTCGAGGCGCTGAGCTATCACCTGCGCGATGCGCGCGTGACGATGCGACTCAATGAAGAGGTCGAATCGGTCGAAGAGCTTCCTGATGGCGGCGTCGTTGCCAACCTCGAGAGCAAGAAGAAGGTCCAGGGCGATGCTCTGCTGTATGCCGTAGGTCGGCAGGGCAACGTGGATGAGCTGAATCTTGCCGCCGTTGGTATCGAGGCGGATAAGCGCGGACGCATTCCCGTCGATAAGGACTACAGGACGAAGAGTCCGAACATCTTTGCTGCGGGCGACGTGATCGGGTTTCCGTCGCTGGCGTCAGTCTCGATGGAGCAGGGGCGTATCGGGGCAGCGCGTGCTTTCGGCGATGAGTCGATCGTCTCGAACCCGAGCTTTTATCCGTACGGCATCTACACGATCCCTGAGATCAGCTTTATCGGGAAGACGGAAGAGCAGCTGACGGAAGAGGATGTTCCGTATGAGGTGGGCGTGGCCTACTATCGCGAGATTGCACGCGGCCAGATTCGCGGCGATACGACAGGCAGGCTGAAGCTGATCTTCAACCGCGAGAACCACTCCATCCTCGGGGTCCACATCATCGGCGAGGGCGCGAGCGAGCTTTTGCACATCGGTCAGGCGGTCATGGCGCTCGGTGGAACCATTGAATATTTCGTGGATACAGTCTTCAACTACCCAACTCTGGCGGAATGTTATAAAGTGGCGGCTTTCAACGGATTGAATCGCGTCAGCAAGTTTGACTGAACAGGCGGTCGCTGGCGAGAGTCGGACACAAGGCAGAGGAAGCAATGGCGAAGTCAGTTGGTGTGACGTTATCGGAGTGGGTCTATACGGGATATGTGGTGGACCACGCGCTGGTGGGAGAGCTGCGACGGTTTCCTGAGAATGAGGATGATTACGGCGCTCTGGTGGAGATGCCCACCGAGGAGCTGGTCCGAACGATCTGCGAACAGATCACAGCGGTTACCCAGGGGAACAAGAAGCTGGACGCGGTGGGGATTGCTGTCCCAGGCCTGGTGAAGAATGGCGTTGTGGAAGAGGCACCGAATCTTCCGCAGTTGAAGGGCGCGCGGCTGCGTGATCTCATCGTCGCCGGTCTGAAGGCGCATGGTTGCGAAGCTCCGGTGACGATTCTGAACGATGCAGATGGCGTTGCGGCTGGACTTGCGGCTCGCCACGGCAAGCTGGACAGCATGATTCGCGTATGGACGCTGGGGTTGGGCATCGGTTTCGGCAGGTATCCGTTCTCTCCGGGTGTGTGGGAGGGTGGCCACACGGTGGTGACGCTCGACGAGAAGGAGAGCTATTGCGGTTGCGGCGGAAGAGGGCATCTGGAGGGTGTGATGGGGCACCGTGCCATGCGCCTGCGCTTTCTGGACATGGAGCCGGAAGAGGTCTTTGAGGCTGCGAAACAGGGTGAACATCGCTGCGTCGAGTTCAAGAAGCTTTACCACAAGGCACTCGCGGCGGCGACGGCGAGTTCGGTGCACATGGCCGGTCCGGGCAAGTTCTTTCTGACGGGACCGTATGTCGGCTTTATCGACCTGCCCATGCTGAAGGACTATACGCAGCAGATGGTGAAGATGAGTCCGCTGCAGGGATACTCCATTGAGATCGTGCACGAGAGCCCTGAGACAAGGATCATAGGGTCGGCCGTTAGCGCAGAGCAGGCAGCGGGTCTGTAGTCGACCGACTCAGACTTTTTCGACAGGATGATTGGCGGCTTCCCAGGCGGTGATGCCGCCTGCGAGTTCGACGAGATTGCTCGCCCCATTCAGGTCGAGCAGGCTGGCAGCGATGGAGGATCGATATCCTCCTGCGCAATGGACCGCAATCCTGCGGTCTCGCGGAACCTCACCGAGTCGCTCTTTGAGTTGCGAGAGTGGGATGTTTAGACTGTCGGGGATATGGCCCTCCTTCCACTCCTGCTGTGAACGCACATCTAGGATCACAGGTGGACTGGAGGAGTTGAGTTCTTCGATCAGCATGGGAACGCTTGCGCGTTCGGTGGTGCGGATGAGATCCGTACGGTCTGCGAGTGCGGCCATTCCTCCGTGCAGATAGCCTTCGATACGATCGAATCCGATTCTTCCCAGCCGCAGCGCAGCCTCTTGTTCGCGTCCGGGTTCGGCGATGATGACGATTGGCCGCGAAGCGTCGAGCAGTGTTCCTGCCCAGGTTGCGTACTGGCCGGAGAGACCGATGTTGATGGTTCCGGCCATATGCCCGACGGCGTAGTCGGCGGCATCGCGCACGTCCAGCATCTGCATCTCGCTTTTATCCATGGCGAGCAGATCGTTCAGTTCGATGGGCTTCAGGGCGAGCTTGAGGGCGTCGTCCAGGGTTGATCGCTCACGGGTGTTCAGAAGAGCGTCGTAGGTGAAGTAGGCAGGGGCGTCGGGCTGATCGACGGAGACCAGGCGGATGAACTCCTCCTTGCCCATGGGTTGCAGGGCGTAGTTGAAGAGCTTCTGCCGGCCGAGTGTTGAGACGGTGTCAGAGGAGATGTTCTTTCCACAGAGCGAGCCTGCGCCGTGCGCCGGATAGACGAGCGTCTCATCGGGGAGCTTCATCAGCTTGTTGTGGATGGATTCGTAGAGGTAGCCGCCAAGCTCCTGTGCGCTCCAGCCGATGGACGCGCGAAGATCGGGCCTGCCGACGTCGCCGATGAAGAGTGTGTCACCAGTCAGAACTGCGTAAGGTTTGTCGGCGCTCTTTGCAAGATCAAAGACAAGGATGGAGATCGACTCAATGGTGTGGCCGGGGGTCTCCAGCACCTCAAGCCGCATGCCCGGGAGCAGGAGTGTGTCCCCGTCCTTCATGGGGACGAAGCTGTACTCTGCCTTGGCACGCGCACCGAGACGAATCTCGGCTCCGCAGCGGTCGCGCAGCTCGAGGTGACCGGCGACGAAGTCAGCGTGAAAGTGCGTGAGGAAGACGTAGCGAATGCTGACGCCGAGCCTCTCCGCGTCGTCGAGGTACTGCTGGATGTCGCGCTGGGGATCGACGACGATGCCCGTATGGCTGGCCTCGTCGGCGAGCAGGTACGAGGCGTGTGCCAGACAGCCGAGATAGTACTGTTTGAGGACCATATCGCTCTCCAGAGTACTGCCAGTTGCGATCAAGGGTCTAAGAAAGTTCGGGGGAAATTCGCAAAGCGAACAAATTGCGAGATCTACTTTTGACAGGCAGGGCAGAAGTGGGTGCTGCGGCCGCCGACGATGATGCGCTCGATGGGAGTAGAACAGGTGCGGCAGGGCTGTCCGGTGCGTGAGTAGACACGATGATGGAGCTGGAAGAAGCCTGCTACACCCTCTGCGTCTACGTAGTCGGAGACAGAGGAGCCGCCGAGCTTGATAGCCTGCTTGAGCACTTTGACGAGGGCTGCGCGCAGACGGGTGAGTTCGTCGCGGGTGAGGCGACCTGCCTGCCGGCGCGGACGGATGCCGGCGTGAAACAACGCCTCGTCGGCGTAGATGTTGCCAACGCCGTGGAGCAGCTTCTGGTTGAGCAGGGCCGCTTTGATGGGGGTCTTGCGTTTGCGAAAGAGCGCGATGAAGTCTTCGAGCGAGATGGTGAGAGGTTCTCGTCCCTGACCAGTGTAAGGGGCCGCGACGACAGACAAACGGCCGAAACGGCGTGCATCGACGAAGCGGATCTCCTTGCCTCCGCTGAGGCTGAGGATGGCATGCGTGTGGGGTGGGACCTCGGTCTCCGGGGTGGAGACGAGAAGGCGGCCTGTCATGCCGAGGTGCACGAGGAACTGCGACTGCGTTTCAACGGTACATGCTTTGCCTTTGAGAGGCTTGCGGGTTAGCTCGACAACGATGGTCTTGCCGACGCGATGCACCCGATCGATGCGGGAGCCGGTCAGGACCTCGGCTATCTCGGCCGGAGGTGATTTGAAGGTCTGGGGCTTGTTGCTGGTCCAGACCGAGAGGATCGTCTGGCCGTAGACTCGCTCGTGGACGCCATTGGCGACAGTTTCGACTTCGGGAAGCTCAGGCATGGCCTGTCTTCAGTATAGGTGGCGTTGGTGCATATTTTGGCGAGGTGAAATTTTGGCTGACGGTGGAGTGTGCGTCTCTCTATACTGGCCTGCGCTATGAAAAGCCCGAATCTTTGGACGGTTGTAGTGTGCGGCGCCGCAATCTGCGCGTCGAGTGGAGCAGCGTGGTCGCAGACGCTGCTGGTGGCAAACCAGAAGGATGCCGATCTTTCGGTGATCGATACGGCTTCGGCGAAGCAGGTGGCAACGATCCCGGTGGGTGGAGTTACGGGGCACGAAGTTGCCGTATCGCCGGACGGCAAGACGGCCTATGTGCCGATCTACGGGAACGCCGGGGTGGGGCGTCCGGGCACGAACGGGCAGCAGATCTCGGTGATCGACATCCCCAGCCGCAAGATTGTGGGCAAGGTGGAGTTCGACCATGGCGTGCGGCCGCACTGCGCGATCTACGACAAGAACAGCGGCAAGCTCTATGTCACGACCGAGCTGGATAAGAGCGTCAGCATCATCGATCCCAAGACCCTGAAGATCGTGGGGTCGGTTCCGACCGGACAGGAAGAGTCGCACATGCTGGTGCTGTCGAAGGATGGCAAGCGCGGCTACACGGCGAACGTCGGGCCCGGTACGGTCTCGGTGCTGGACATGGTGGGACGCAAGACCCTGGCGGTGATTCCGATCTCCGGCAACACGCAGCGAATCAACATCTCGCGCGACGGAAGCATGGTGTTTACGGCAGACCAGAAGAAGCCTCAGCTTGCCGTGATCGACACGGCGACCAACAAGGTGAAGACCTGGGTTCCGTTGCCGGCGACGGGTTATGGAACGGCGACGACTCCCGATGGCCGCTGGCTGCTGGTGACTCTGCGCGGAGCCAAGCAGGTGGCCGTCGTCGATCTGAAGGCGCTGAAGGTGGCGAAGACGATCGATGTGGGCGAAGGTCCGTCGGAGGTGGTGGTGACTCCCGATGGTCGCACGGCCTATGTGGCATGTAACTACTCGAACCAGATATCGGC
>DASTSJ010000188.1:0-32350 GCA_035760765.1 Edaphobacter sp.
TCCTCGACTGCGATAGAACGTCATTCGAATGCGCTTGTGCCTCGCCCTCTTGCGAGAGGGTCCCCATCGCAGCCAGCGCCGAAAGAGCCATACAAAGTTCACGACGATTGAGAGAATTCATGCCCGCCATCCTAAACGAAACTCAGCCTCAACGCGCGGAGCGTCGATTTTTGACTCCTCATTTCACGCCCGTGTAAAACCTGGTGGACAGGAAACGCAACACTCTTCAACGGTCTGTCAGAAGATTTCTCTCCGCGACACACTCACAGCTCAACCCTGGAGTATTCCATGAGCGATGAACAAATACGCGAAGCGCTCGACGCTCACTGGCAGGCATCTGCAGCCGGAGACTTCAACGCAGAGCACGCCATCTACGACGACAATGCGATTTGTGATTACCCGCAATCGGGCGAGCGAATTCTGGGTCGGAGCAATCTGCAGGCCCTGCGAAGCCATCATCCCGGAAAGCCATCCGGCTTCCAAATCAGGCGAATCCTCGGAGAGGGCAATCTCTGGATCACAGAATACGCCATCACCTATCAGGCACGCTCATCCTTCACCGTAAGTATCATGGAGTTCCGCAACGGCAAGGTCATCCACGAGACACAGTACTTCGCAGATCCATTTGAAGCGCCTGGCTGGCGTAGCCAATGGGTCCAGCAACCCTGACGTAACTCCTGATAAAGATCGCATTCCAGTGACCAGCCGCCTTGCAGGACATACGCTCGGCTCTGCTAGCATGCCCGCCATGAACAAACTTGCACCCTTCCTCTGGTTCAATGACAACGCTGAAGAAGCCGCCGCGTTCTACCTGAGCGTCTTCCCCCGCGCGCGCAAGGTCGATGAGCTGCGCTCCAAAGGAGTCGGCCCGTGGCCCGAAGGCAAGATCGCCACCATCAGCATCGAGCTCGAAGGCCAGGAGATGGTCTTCCTCAACGGAGGCCCGGCGCAGCAACTCACTCCTGCCTTCTCCTTCGTCGTCCGCTGCGACTCCCAGCAGGAGATCGACACCTACTGGGACGGGCTGATGGAGGGCGGCGGCCAGCCCATGGCGTGCAGCTGGCTCACCGATCGCTTCGGCCTCTGCTGGCAGATCGTGCCCCGCAACATCAGCGAGCTGGTCAGCCATCCTAAAGCCATGGAGGCCATGATGGGCATGATCAAGCTCGACATTGCCACTCTCGAAGCCGCAGCTCGCGCCGATTAACTCCACCGGCGACCGGCTCAGTCGGTCGCCTCCTCCACCACAACCGGGCCGTCCAGCCCCGATGGATACAGCGGCGTCTTCTCGCTGAACTTGTGTACATTCGTCTCCGTCAGCCGCTTCGACTCCGGCAAACCTGCATCGCCAATCAGCCTGTTCGGCCACAGATTGACGACCTTGATCTCCAGCGAGTTCTTCCCCGGATGGACAAACTTCGTAATGTCGATCCTGGCAGGCTTCGTCCACACTGTCCCGACATCTCTACCGTTCAAGCGCACCGAAGCCACCTCGTGAACCTCGCCAAGATCCAGCAGGATCCGCGATCCCGCATGAGGCAATGCATCAAGCACGAAATCCTTCCTGTACCGCGCCGCGCCGGAATAGTGCTGAATTCCCCACTCCGGGCGCTTCGTCCAGTCCACCAGCGACGCGAACGTCACGTTCGCCGGCCCGCCCCACTTCGGATCGAACTCCACTCGCCACGGCCCCTTCAGCTCCTGCAAAGGATGAACCTCCGGATAGTTCGAACTAGCCGTCCCCTCCGCATGCGTTGAGATCGGCCTGCGAAACACAACAAACACCGACTCGCGCGGCCCGAATTCCAACGGCACCGTCGTTCTGCCGTCGGCCTGCGTAAACGACCGTGCATCGCGAATCTCCCCCGTCACAGGATTCCACAACTCCGGCTGCTTCCCCGCAACGCGAAACGTCGCCACAATCTTCTCCTTCGGGTCCCAGCGGCTCGCAACAAAGTAGATATCGACGTCTCCTTTCCTGCGATGAATCCAGTCAATCGTCCCTCCATCGCTCAGCCCGCTGAACTCAAAATCCGGCGGGAGCTGCAACGCACGCAAAGCCTCTTCGGCACTTCCGCTGAAGATCTTTCCACGCTCAAACCTGTCGCTCCAGAGCGCCGCCACCGCAGCATCGAACTGGCGCTGCGCATCTGCCCTCAACACGCTTCCGGCAGGCACCGTCGGCTTCGGTCCAACAACCACTGCTCCTCCACGAACCAGCTCTGCAATCTTCTTGAGCGCCTCCGGAGCCATCGGCGTACCTGCAGGCAACACCATCATCCGGTAGCTCATGCCGTCCGGAAGCATCAGCCTGCCATCCTTCACCGTCAGCCGATGCAGCAGACCATCCAGGCTGATATTGTCGTGGTCATATCCGGGAGCCGGCAGCGCAGGCTCCGTCTTCCTCTGCTCAATCTGCCCTATGCCGTCGCCCCGGTAATACAGCGCGTCGGCAACAAACAATCCCTGCTGCAGCAGAAATGACGTGCGCCCCAGATACGCGTTGAACGCGGGAGTCTCATCCCACCACGTTGTATTGCGGCTGTAATGTGTCCCCGCGAAATACACATACCCTGGCTTCGCCGTCACGGAAGGCGACTGACTGTAGTTGTGGATCACGATCAGGTTGCAGCCATCCGCAAACCCCTGGTCGCCCGTATTCTTCATCTCAAAAAACGAGTCTTCCCAGTGGGGCCCAACCGACGTAAAGCTCTCGCAGCCCAGCAGCCGCTTGCCATAGATATGTCCAGCACTCGCTGTATCGCGCATCAGAAATCGACGATCTGGCGTAGGACGGTGCGGCGAAGGTACCCAGAACTCGCCCATTGGAATCTCGACGTGGCTGACGTCCATCTGCGGGTCGAGCTGCCCCGAATTCGGCCCCGCCGCCTCGGAATAGAACTTGAGCCCGTTGCGCTTCGCAATCTCCTCAAGATGCCCATAGTGATTTTTCGCAATCAGGTCCGCAATCGTGCGGTAGTAATCGCGACGAACGCCCTCGGCCTCTCCTGCACCGCCCATCTCCTTCCCCGCCAACGCAGGCAGCCAGCGCACCAGATCGTATCCTCGCAACTGCGCAAACTCTTCCGGGAATTTTCTCGTCCATGTGGTCGGCCCCGCCTCCCAGCTATCGTCCTCCACCCCGTACAGCCCTTTGCGCTCCGCAGGTGTCATCTCGCTCAGCAGCCTGCCCATGGTGATCTCCCACGTCTTGTCGAGAGCCTCGCTGCTCATACCATCCGTAAACAAACCCCAGGCATTCCTCATCCCCGTAGGCTCGTAGGCAAATCGCAGCACCTTCCACGCACCTGCAGGAACATCCCACGCGAGGCGCTCATTCGCATCCACCTTCCCAGTAAGGTCGATCACCTCATCCGCGCCGAACCGCTCACGATCCGGCACAGCCAGCACCGCAATCTCGTGCCTGTACTTCGCAACATCCGGAACCGTGAACCTCTCCGCCACCAGCGAGTGGACGGCCTTCTCGCTCGGTCTCATCACGTTCTTCGGTTCGGCCAGTACCTCATCCAGACGCATCGGCCCCTTCACCGCAGTCTCCGACCACACCAGCTTCTGCTGCGAATCCTCAAGCGGTATATCTCCCGAGGTACTCGCCAGCCCCACCGTCACCACCAGCTTCACCCCCACGCGGCCCGCCTCCCGCGCTGCCCAGCGCACCAGTTCGCGAGACTCCGGCTGCCACGACGGCATCGGTGGATACGGCACCTCCGTGAAGTGGGCCCCCTGGAAGTCCATCGTCTTCTTCTCGACGTACCCCTTATCGCCAAGGACCATCTTGCTCGCACCCTGCATCTCATGGCCGACGCCGCTGTCGTACAGAATGGCTCCCGCAATTCCCTTGGCATGCATCGCTTCAAGGTCCGCCGTAATCGCAGCGCGATTCGACCGCACCCGTAGCCACATCCAGAAAACCCAGGGCCGGGCCTCCGCCGGCGGTGTATGAAAACCCTCATCCAGCGAAGAGGCCTGAACCGAAGCGCGCGGCTGCGCACCAACAACAGGAACAGCCAGTACGGTGGCCAGAACACCTGCACCACAACCGAATCGTCGCAACAAAAGGCGGGCCTTATTCATCCAGACAGTCTATTTCCGCTCGCCTGCAACTGGCTGGGTGTGCAACTGTGGTACTGCCTCGTGCCCTCAGGGATACGCGTTGGCGAAAGCGCACATCGCATATCCCGACGCCCTCCCGCAGTGTCATCCTGAGCGAGCAAAGCGAGTCGAAGGATCTGCGGTTGAACTCCTCACAAAGCTGTCAAGTCCCAAATCCGCTTAACCCATACCATTTCAACTACATCTCATGTGCCGTTCAGTACCACTCCGTCCGGTAAACTTAAGAGTAGAAAGAATCCGGGTAGTTGGCGTATTCGGCACCGGACGAACCAGTAAGCCCAATTTTTCGAATACTTTACAGCAAGTAAGCAGGAAAACATTGGACTTTCAGCAGAAACCAGCACGGAAGTCCGGATCTAAGTCATTTCGTTAGAAGACTTTGCACAAAATAGTGGGGGGATACCCCACACCCAAAACGCCTATGCTCATCGACTCACACGCCCATCTCGACTTCTACACAACGCACCCGACCGAGCGCGACGAGGTTCTCGGTCGCGCCTGGGACGCGGGCGTACGGACCATCCTTGCTATCGGCATCGGCCAGAACCCCTCCGAGATGCACCTCGCGCTCGATCTCGCGAACAGCGTCACCGGCGACCACCAGCCGAGTGTCTTCGCCAGCGCCGGAATCCATCCTGAGCAGGCCCACAACGCCACCTCCGACGCACTCGCCGAGCTCACCCGGCTCGCCCGGAATCCCCGCTGCATCGCCATCGGCGAGATCGGCCTCGACTACTACCACCTCGAAAATCCAGACATTCCCACCCAGCAGAAAGCCTTCATTGACCAGATGAAGATCGCCGTCGACATCCAGAAGCCGATCATCATCCACTGCCGCACCTCAGAGCTTGCCACCCCGCAGGCTAAGTTGAAGTACGGCCCCGCCGACGCCGCAGCCGACACCTACAGTCTCATCGAAGAACACTTCCGTCCCAGCGGTCTGCCCGGCATCATGCACTGCTTCTCGGGCACGGTGGAAGACGCCCGCCGCGCGCTCGACCTCGGCTTCTATCTCTCCTTCGCCGGGAACCTGACCTACCCCAAAGCGCAGAGCATCCGCGATGCCGCAGCATTCGCCCCCGCAGACCGCATCCTGGTCGAGACGGATGCGCCCTTCCTCGCACCCATTCCTCTCCGCGGTCAGCGCAACGAGCCCGCCTTTGTCGCCCACACCGCGGCAGCCCTCGCGGACCTGCGCGGCATCTCACCCGAAGAGCTGGCAAACCTCACGACAGAGAACTTCTACCGTCTGTTCCCTTCCACTCGAGCCCAGCAGTCCTGACATAATAGAACCCGATCAATCTCTGAGAAGGAAAATTACATGGCATCCGATAACAGCTTCGACGTCGTCAGCAAGGTAGAGCTTCAGGAAGTAAAAAACGCAATCGATCAGGCCTCTAAAGAAGTGGGGGCGCGCTTTGACCTGAAGGACTCCAAATCGAAGATTGAGCTTGAAGGCACCGAGGCCATTCAACTCGCCTCGCAGGATGAGTACAAGCTCGAAGCAGTCAAAGAAATCCTCTCCCAGAAGCTCGTCAAGCGCGGAATCTCTCTCAAGAATCTGGAGTACGAGAAGGTCGAGCCGGCATCGGGATCGTCTGTCCGGCAGAAGATCAAGCTCAAGCAGGGCATCAACTCCGACGCCGCCAAAAAGATCGTCGCCGCCATCAAGGACTCCAAGCTGAAGGCCCAGGCCAGCATCCAGGGTGACACCGTTCGGGTCGTCTCCAAAGACCGCGATATTCTCCAGCAGATCATGGGCAAGCTGCGTGCAGGCGACTACGGTGTGGAGCTGCAGTTCACCAACTACCGCAGCAACTAGCACCTTGGCCAATCGATCACCTTTTGAAGGTGTCAATCCTGAGTGAAGCGACCGCAGGCAGCGTAGTCGAAGGATCTGCGGCTTTTTCAGGCAACGCCATAAGGACCGCATCGTTTTTGCTCGGCTCGAAAATCTTGGTGCGATTTTCGAGCCGACCGAACCGTTCGATAAACATCCTGTTACTCTGATTTCAGGGTGAGTACTCTCTCCATTGCGACCGCTGGTGAAGTGTTCGACCTTCTCCGTGAAGACCTTGCAGCTATCGAGCAGGAGTTTTCGAAGCAATCTGCTTCAAACGTCGCCGTCATTACCGACATCGCTGAGTACCTGATCGCTGGCGGCGGCAAACGTATCCGCCCTTTGCTTCTCCTGCTCGCCGCGAAGGCGCTTGGCTGCACCGGCTATAGCCGCATCCGCCTTGGAGCCGTCGTCGAGATGCTCCATACCGCGACGCTCGTCCATGACGACATCATCGACGAGGCCGACACACGCCGCGGACGCCCCTCGTCCAACACCACATGGGGCAACTCCAAATGCGTGCTGGCAGGCGACTGGCTCTACATGCAGGCCTTCTCGTCAGCGCTCGAGGAGCGCAACTTTCACGTCCTGGACCTGCTCATCTCCCTCACCCAGCAGATGGTGGAAGGCGAGCTGCTCCAGATCGAAAAGCTCGGGCACCTCATCAACGAAGAAGAGTACTTCGACCTCATCTATCGCAAGACTGCCTGCCTCTTCAAGGTCTCCATGCAGCTCGGCGCGGCGATCACGCCGCACGACTTCGGCGACCCGAATATCGTGGAAGCGCAGCTCGGAGAGTACGGTCGCAACCTCGGCCTCGCCTTCCAGATCGTCGATGACGTCCTCGACCTGACTGCAGCCGAAGAGATTCTCGGCAAGCCGGTTGCAAGCGACCTCCGCGAAGGCAAAGCGACACTCGCCGTTATTCACGCCCTTGAGCGCGGCACCGGAGCAGACCGCGAAGCCATCCGTACCGTCCTTGCGGACCGCAGCTTTGCACGCGTCTCGCATGCCCAGATCCTGGAGATTCTCCGCCGCCACGGATCCATTGAGTACGCAATGGACACGGCCTGCGCCTACGCGGAAGCCGCCCGTCAGTCGATCGTGGACCTCCCGCCGTCCGACGCGAAACGAGCGCTTCTCTGGGTTCCGGGCTTCGTCACCAGCCGCGACCGCTAAGCCAGAACGTACGCCTCGTTGAGGCGGAAGAGCTACTCCCCGTCTTCCGTATCGTCGACGATCTCTTCGTCGAGATCGGTCTCAATCTCAAATTCACGTGGCTGCAGCTTGCCATCGGACTGGCGCATCAAGATCTGGATTCGCCCTTCCGCGGCCTCAAGCTCCTGCCTGCAGCTTTCCGAGAGTTTCATCCCTTCCTCAAACAGCCGAACAGACTCGTCCAGAGGAAGATCACCCTCTTCCAGGCGGGCTACGACCGCTTCCAGATCGGTCAGCTTGCGCTCAAAGTCTGCCATGTTAGACCCCCACGCCTTCGGTCAGCCCAAGCACCTGTGCCGCGGCAAGGTACTTCTCTTTCCCAAACGGAGCGCTGACCTGGACACCCTGCACCATCGGCCGAGCCTCTGCCAGCATCTCCTGTGCAATCCGAATTCCTTCAGCGCGAGCAGCCTCAGGTGAAGTGGTCTGGGCCATCCGGGCCATGATCTCGTCCGGCATGCTGACGCGAAGGTCGTTCTTCATAAACTCAGCATTCCTGAGGCTCGTAAGCGGCCAAATGCCTGCAATGATCGGAATTCGGAAGCCCTCGATGCGCCGGAGGAACTCTTCAAGGACACGCAGGTCGAAGACTGGCTGTGTAATCGCAAACTCCGCACCTGCTTCAACCTTATATGCGAAGCGCCGGACCTCCTGGTCGATATCAGGTACTCCCGGATTTGCCGCGACCGCGATGGTGAAGCCAGTTGACTCCCCGATGGAGTTTTTCCCGATGTCGAGCCCGCAGTTGAGATTGCGAACGATATTGACCAGTCCGATTGCATCGACGTCAAACACCGCCGTCGCGTCCGGGTAGTTGCCAAGCTTGGGCGGATCGCCGGTCAGGCAAAGAATATTCCTTAAACCGATGGATGAGGCTCCCAGTAGATCACTCTGAATACTAAGGACATTGCGGTCTCTGCAGGTGTAATGCAGGATCGTCTCGATTCCAACCTTCTGCTGGATCTGGACGCAGAGACTCTGCGCACTCATGCGCGCGCTGGCTCGAGGAGAGTCCGGCACATTGATGGCGTCGACGCCGAGCTTATGCAGCTGCTCCGCTCCCCGAATCTCGCGTGAGCAATCGATCCCGCGCGGAGGAACGATCTCCACCATAGAAATAAACTCGCCCGCGGCGATCATTGCGCCCACCTTGGAGCGCTGCGCCAGCGGAGGCGGCGTAATCTTGGGTGCGGCTGGGGTCTCCGTACGGCTCTCCATCACCTGAGCGCCGGTCTCCATCGCATCCAGGGCGCGTAAAGCGCTGCGCATCGCGCGCGTGTAGCTCGGAGTGGTGCCGCAGCAGCCGCCTACCAGTGAGGCGCCTGCCTTCACCAGTTTGCGGGTAAAGCTGGCCATGTACTCCGGCGACGTCATATAGATGGTTCGCCCTTCGACAGCGCGTGGGATCCCGGCGTTCGGCATGGCGACGAGGGGAAGGTCAGTCACCGGCCGCATCCGCTCGATGACACTCAACACGGTCGCTGGTCCGGCGCTGCAGTTGCACCCGATGGCGTCCGCACCAACCGCGGAGAGTCGACGCGCGGCCGTCTCGGCGGAGGCACCGTCCAGGCAGTTCCCCTCCTCATCGACGGTCACCATTACGATGACAGGAATCTCCGGCGCGACCGCGCGAGCAGCGGCGATCGCCTGCTCTGCCTCCGTCAGCGAGGTCATGGTCTCAATGGAAAGAAGATCGACGCCGACGCCGGGACCTCCCTCCGTAAGAGCGGAGATCTGCTCGGCAAATGCTGCACGCGCCTCGTCGAGCCCCACCTTGCCGAGCGGCTCCAGGCGAACCCCCAATGGGCCGATCGCACCTGCGACGAAGGCTTCAACGCCCTGCTTATCGCGGATCTGGTTGACAGCTTCACGTGCCAGACGCACTCCGGCGACGTTGATCTCTCTCACCTTGTCGCGCAGGCCGAAGTGCTCCAGCCGGAATGCATTCGCACCGAAGGTATTGGTTTCGATCACTTCAGCGCCAGCCTGCAAGTACTCCAGGTGAATCTCGCGGACAAGCTCCGGTTGCGTCAGATTCAGCTCATCGTAGGAGCGATTGATGAAGACACCACGGGCGTAAAGCATCGTGCCCATCGCTCCATCGCAGAGCACAGGCGCTCCCTGAAATAGTCTTCGTACAGGCTGTGAGCCGTGTGTCGGGTGCAGGTTCTTGTCACTCATTCGGGAATACCGGCCTAATCTTTCTATCTTAAGGCACCACGGGGGGCCGCTCCAAATCCCGTCGGCGCAGCGTTGTCGACGCTTCGCTTTGTTATACTTTGCCTTAGAGTTGTGGCCGCAAAACCCACACTTTTAGCGCAGTTCGGAGTCAGTCACCGTTGAAGAATAGAAGTCGCTTTCCACAGTCGTTCTGCGCGCAGTTGCTCTGCGGCCTTGTCCTCGCATTTATCACCCTTGGCCTTAGCTCCTGCGGGGTGCGGTACTACAAGTTCCGTGAGTATACCTTCGCGAATCGCCCCGTTCCCCCCAGCAAGCTGAGCACCCGTGTCCTGGTGAGCATCACGATCAACGGTTCCCAAGGAGCGCTGCAGATGCTCGACGCTGAGCGAGACATCCGCAACAGCATCTTCAATCCCAACTCGACCTTTCCGATCTCCGGATATGCTGCGGGCTATCCCAACATGATCTTCAACTTTCCGGAGCAGGTTCTGGGCTACGTCTATTCCAACTCGGACGGGAGCCTGACACAGGTGGACTACGGGAAGGAAGCCGTGGCCGGTTCCGGCGGAACATTGCCCTCGAAGGCCGATTCCATCGCCGTACCCGTCGGCTTCAAACACGTCTACGCCGCTGTCTCATCGCTTGGCGTCCTGACGGTCATCGATAACACCAACGGACAGACCTATTACCTTAACCTGCCGAACGTCTATCGCGTCGCCGTCAATCAGGGCGACTCCGTGGTGTTGGCGATGGTGCGGAACTCCAATACCCTCTACAGGCTACTGAGGCTTAATCAAAACCAACCGGCCGTTCCCGGCGCGATCGATTGCCAGCCGTATGCCGTCCCCGTGTGGTGCGTGGTTCCTGTACCGGACAGCCCGAGCAAGCCGAGTCTCGATCGGCCCGTGGGAGCGTATTTCTCGCTCGACGGAGCGACGGCTTACGTCGTGAACTGCGGTCCGGAGTGTGGTGGAAACACCGCCGGTCTCACAACCATTCCGCAGGATGCTCTGCGGGTGGATAACTATCCCACCTCGGCTCCCTACCCGTCCCCAGTCACAGGGAGCATAGCCGTACCGGGAGGAGCGACCAGCGTCCTTGCCGATGGCACAACCCTCTACGTTGCCGGCCAACAGCTTCAGCCAGATGGCCTCTTTGCAGGCATGCTGTCAGTCCTGGATCTGAATAGCAACACGGTCACCGGACAGTACTCGATCTCCGACGGCTATCACACCAAGATGCTGTTGGGCGACGACAACACCCTTTGGATCGGATCGCAGGGCTGCGCCACCGGAGAACGCGCCAAGCTGAAGCAGAACTACAACTGCCTGACCCGCTACGACATCGGTGCGAAGTCCGCGAAAGTTGTCCCAGACGTCAATCCCAGCGATCCGAACTCGAAGGTTCCGTATCCGAATGCCAACGAGAACAAATACTATTATGGCGATTTGACCGGTCTTTGCTGGGTACAGGGCTGGCATAAGATGTACACCGCCTATGGCGGACAGGTACACGCCTTCAATACGGCTGACGGATCTGAGATCAACAACGCGCAGTTTACCGTTCAGGGCACGGCGCTCGACGTCGCATTCATGGACGCGGCCACCAACTCAGCGAACTGAACTGCTCTAACAATGAGCAGCAAACTCAAGGGGGAGATCTGCTTCGATCTCCCCCTTACTATTTGGTGAACTCTATGATCGACATCCTGGCTATAGCAGCGCATCGTGATGACGTGGAACAGACCTGCGGTGGAACCCTCCTCGCGATGCACGCTCGCGGCTGGAAGACTGGGATTCTTGACCTGACCCAGGGGGAGGCTGGAACCCGGGGCACTGCCGAGGACCGGCGTGCCGAGGCGGAAGCAGCCGCGCGAATTCTGCATGTAAGCCACCGCGAAGCGCTCGACCTTCCGGACGGGAACGTCGAGAATACGCTTCCGAACCGTCTTAAGATCGCAAGCGTCCTGCGCCGGCTTCGGCCTCGCGTCGTTATCCTGCCGTACTGGACGGGGCGTCATCCCGACCACTACACCACCGCAACTCTCGGCTATGAAGCCTGCTTTGTCAGTGGCCTTAGCAAGCTGGAGATTCCCGGCATCGACCTTCCGCCCCACAGGCCGTACAAGGTTCTCTACGCCTCGCTCTATGCGGACGTGCGTCCTTCGTTCGTGGTAGACATCACGCCGTATGCAGAGCAGAGGCTGCAATCCCTCCTCGCTTACCGTTCGCAGTATGCCAACCAACAGGCGGGAGGCGGACTATTTGTTCCTGAAGAGGACATTCGCGAACGAACCTTCGCCACCGCTCGACACTATGGCCTGCTCGCCGGAGTGCGTTATGCAGAACCTTTTGTCCAGAAAGAAGTGGGGCTGGTGCATGATCTGATGGAGCTTCCCGTCCAGTCGATCTGATCTAGCTCTCACCGGGCTTCTACGGTTGCTCGCCTTCTGATGCGGAGTTACCCGGCCAATCGGGAGCAGCCACGATCACACGGTTCCTTCCGTTCCGCTTGGCCTGATAGAGTGCGGAATCGCTGTCCTCCACCAGGTTCTGCCAGTGCAGACCTGAGACCTCAGAACATGCCACACCAAGGCTGGCGCGAGTCTGGATGACCTCTCCTCGGTAGCGGATCACCAGATCGTAGATCTCCTCGCGCAGCCTTTCGGCCACATGAACGGCATCATGAATGGAGCTATCGGGAAGAACCAGGCAGAACTCATCGCCCCCGATTCGCGCAACGGAGTCCCGTGCCCGAACTGTCTCCTGCAAAATTCCGCCAACCGCCTGCAGGACGATATCTCCGCAGGTATGGCCCTTTGTATCGTTGACACCCTTCAATCCATCCAGATCCAGCATCACGACGGAGAGGCTGGAATTCGTTCGACGACAGTGCTGGATCTCTCGAAGAGCGGTCCGCTTCAGTGCCCACCGATTGAGAAGCCCCGTAAGATCATCCACCTGGGCTCTCCATAGCAATTCGATCCGCAACTTTGTCGCTGAAAGGGACATAAAGCCAAAGGCCGTCGCGGCGGTCGTAAGCAGGCAGAGGAGAAGCCAGAACGAAGCATCGCGGACGATCTCAGCCATCTCTCCCGACCATCCGTGATAAATACTCGCAACTCCTCTTAGGACCAGAAGAAGGGCGTAGACCGAGAGGGCAATTCCAGTGAACCATCCCAGTGGCCGAGCTTCCTCTTCCGAAAACTGGAAGAGGAGGGCGGCGATAAGCCCCGTGGTGAGGGCAAGCGCCAGGAAAAGGAATGCGCGAGGAACGCTCATCCCTACCGGGAGAATCATGAAGGAAGCGAGCAGGATCGGCACGGCGGCTGCGACTGCAATTTGCAGCCACTGCAGGGTCATTTTGCGCTCCAGAAGAGAGGCAAAGCTTTGATGGAGCATCAGCAGCCCGGCAAGTGACAGCACCCCGGCCGCGAAGTCCAATGGAGCGCCGGGCTCCGAGCGCACCATCCCCACGCCAAGTACGAGCATTGCGGTGCCACGGCAAAGATTCGCGCCCGCGAACCATGCCGCCCCTCGCACTCCTCCCACAGCCCTGGCATTCAATAGCATTACGCCTGCGCATAATGCAAAAAGAAGTACATTTGCAAGAACCAGCGTCGTCCTGTCCATCGTACCCGCCATCCAGGTTCATTTACCTGGACTCTTGTTCGATCTCAACTCAGGTAAAGAAGAATGACTGACCCGTTCCCTCTTTGTGGGGTTGCGTGGAACATACAACCCCGACCAAACTCTTTAAACGATTGAACGCCGAGCATATACCCGGCGGTCAAAAAACCAAAGCATGAATTTACGGAAAAGAAGCTAGCCGTAAACGGCCGACCGGACAAAGTCCACAATCGCACCGGTCACATAGAGTGGTGGCCGCATCGCCAGCACTGGGGTTCCTGAAATCAGCTTCAACGAAACGCCTTTCCACTCCGGCCTGCCCAGAGTCCCCTCCGGGACCAGCACGGCGTCGGCCCGGTCCAGGTAGATTCGGGCAGATTCCTTGAAGTCCTCCACCGCGGGATCAAGCACGCTGAGGTAGAGGTCTGGGCGAATAAACCTAAGGATACTGTTCGACTCGATGATGGCATTTCTGCTTTGCTCAAGTTCCCTGCGAATTCTTGGCATGGCTTCGGCCAGATCTCCCGTCCGCGTCCTTACCCAAAAAGATCGCACAGCCCCCGCTGCCAGGTAGCGGGCGGAGTCGGTCCCGCTATCTCGACTGCGCTCTTCACTTACCGCAAGCGTATGTTCCGCAGTCTCGCAGTCGCAGGGCTCTCCGTTCGCCGAACACATACCATGACCAAACTGAGTGATCTTGAAGGCGGTCCACTCCATCTCCTGCATCTCGCGAATAAGTCCTGCGACGACGCTGGTCTTGCCGATATTGCGTGAATGTCCACCCACCACGACGACTGCCATGCTGCATCCCTTCTAGGTCCGGTCGCTGCCGCGCTTCAGACGGGCCAGATCTCGGAGATACTCCTTGAGCGGCCTCGCAGGGCGGCCCCAGAAGACCTCTCCCTTGCCGTGCATCTTCTTTCCGCTCAATACGCCTGCTCCGCCCCCCAGGATCACACCCTCACCCACGGTCGCGTGCTCGCCGATGCCGACCTGGCCACCGAGGATCGCGCCGTCTTCCACAACAGACGAGCCTGAGATCCCTGTCTGGGCAGCGATGACCACATTCCTGCCGATCACGCAGTTATGACCGATGTGGACGAGATTGTCGATCTTCGTGCCCTGTCCAATCCGGGTCTCCCCCAGGGCTCCGCGATCGATCGCCGTATTGGCGCCGATCTCGACACGGTCTTCGATCAACAGCCGACCCTGCTGGGGAAACAACACGTACTCACCCGTCTCCGGGTTTGGTGCATAGCCAAAGCCCGCAGAGCCCAGCACCGTCCCCGCCTGCACCACAACCTCATTGCCAAGCGTCACTCCGGAGTAGATGGTCACACGGGCATCGATCCGGCAGTCCCTGCCGATACGAACTCCATCCTCGATAACAACGCCGGGCCCAATCCGGGTCCCCGGGCCTATGCTGACATCTGCCCCAACAACCGCGGAGGGATGAATCCCAGCCACAAAGCCCTTGCCCGCCAGCCTCTGAGCCAGCACGGAAAATGCATATCTCGCATCCCTAACCCAAAGTACGCGGGAGTCCAGGATCTGATCGGCGTCCTTGTGCAGCCTTTTTGCCGCCAGAACCAGGCCGGCTCGCGAACTCAAGGCCGCCTGCAGAGTCGCAGCATCTGTGGCAAACACAGCGCTGTCGGTAGTAGCAGCTTCAATGCTCGATACACGTCTGATCTCGATAGGAGATATCGCCTCGGGCGTCAACTCGAGCCAAAGCGCGATCTCATTCAGCATTGCCATCTCAGTAGATTCCCTCTTCTCCTGCTGGCCTTGTCTTCCACCGGCGATGCATCCACAGCCACTGCTCAGGATACCGCCGCACGTAATCCTCAAGCACGGCGGTAAACCTGGCCGTGTTACTCACTGCATCTGCCTCTGTATCGCCTGTCGATTGGACAGGAATCTCCTCGCCAAAGTGCAATACATATCGTTGCTCCGACGTCTCCCATAGCAGGAATCCGGGAACTACGGCAGCCCCGGTCTTGGCGGCAACACGCGCCATTCCACTGGCGGTACATGCCTCAACCCCAAAAAACGGGACAAAGACCCCCTGCGGGGGCGTCATATTCGTGTCCATCAGGATTCCCACGGTCTCTCCTGCACGCATGGAAGCGATCAGGCCCCGTGCGAAGTCGTCCTTGTGGAGCACACGATTTCCATGCAGGCAGCGGATTCGATTGACGAAGCGATCGACCAGCGGATTATCGAGGCGACGAATGACCATCCCCATCGGATATCCCATCAGCGAATGGTAGAAGCTTGAAAGCTCCCATGCCCCCAGGTGTCCCGTAAGGACAAGAACACCCTTACCGCGATCGCGTGCGCGCAAATAGTTCTCAAGCCCCTCATATCGGATGAAGCGGCTTGCCTGCTGGGGAGTGTAATGGGGCATCAGACAAAACTCAGCCAACAGATAACCCAGGTTGCGATAAAGCTCTTTCAGAATCTGCTGACGGCGGGTGGGATCCATCTCAGGAAAGGCCAGTTGCAGGTTCCGTCTGCCTACATTGCGGAGACGAGCCAGCCCGTAGTACGCAAGCTCGCCGATTGCTGCGCCCGTACTGCGCGCAACGCTTCGAGGAAGCGTCCCGATCATACGAACCATCATCCAGACGATGGCAAACTCCATCTGCTCCCGCAGAGTGGGCTTAGCCGGATTCGGCTTTATTTGCTTTGCGTCTTTCAAGCCATCAGTCTATATGGATCGCTCTAAATTCTCCCACAGACCGAAAAAGAGGGGCACCCATGCGGTGTACCCCTCTTCGAACTACTGAATGAACGCGTCTACTCGCCGGCTCGAGCGGCTACGAAATATTTCGCGACGGTACGCACAAACGGACGCGCCTCCTCAGGTGTCGCGCGATTTCCCTTCAGGATCGTCTCGAACGGGATCGCAGTGCCATACATCACGCGGGTGTCGTCGTCATTCTGCGAAAGTACAGTACCGTCGAGATCAATTCCGGCAAAGAGCCCTTTGCTGCGCGAGTAGGTAAGCAGTTCCGCATTCATCTTCCAGTCCGTTCCAGCTTGTGCATTGCGGCCGACTGGTCCGGCCGAAGCAGCCGCATCGGCCCCGATTTTGAACTTGTTCTTCAACATGTCCTGCATGCCGCGATCGTTCATCGCAACGATAATCAGGTCCGTCGCCTGGCCGCCGATCTGGAAACCGAAGCTTCCACCTGCAAGCTGAACGAACACGGGAGCGCTCCACCCTCGGGAGGTGCGGCAGGTCGCCACGCCTTGACCGTACTGAGCACCTACGACGAAAGCAGCCTTTTTGAAGCTCGGAATCACGGCCACGCAGTTTGCTCCCGACAGTATCTCCTGCGGAATACCCTTGTCAGGAGCCGCCATAATCTGGGAAATGACCGCCTGAGCGTCTTGCAGCCTTTCGTCCAGCTTTGCCCGGTCGCTTGCTGCGTACCCTACTGCCGAACTGGCCATCATTGCAATGCCGCAAGCAGCCACAGACAAACCCTTCATCCATCGTTCCATCTTCAACTAACCTTTCGTATACAGAAGCGCGTTTAAATTATTGGTTTACAACAGGGTATTGGACGAATCTCCCTGGGGCAGCGTTGCTTTTCCACAGTGTGCCCGGCTGGAAAGAAAAAATGGGGGTTGTAGAGAAGTCGCCTGAATCATCAGGCGCGCTCTCTACAACCCCTCTCCCAGGTCTGTGTTGCTTGATATGAGATTGCATCAGCATACGGGGAACTTCAACAGTACGGAGGTATGTAGACCTTCGCGCTTCCTGTCACCTGTAACCCATTGCAATGGTCCTACTTACGGACCAAGTTGCGATTCACTGCCTGCACGCTTAGCGCGATCCGGTTCTCGACTCCCATCTTCCTCATGAGTCTTCCAACGTGTGCCTTCACCGTGGCGGCGTCGATTCCGAGAGCCTCTGCGATCTCGCGGTTCGGCCGACCCGCGACCAGCAATTCCAGCACCTGAGTCTCCCGCTCGGTGAACCTCGGCTCAGTCAGCGGGCCTCGCCTGACGCCTGCGTTCGCCTCCAAAAGGCGCGCAAGGACTTTTCGTGGAGCCCAAATCGAGCCATCCCGCACGATCTCAATTGCCAGGCGAATCTCATTCTCACGCGCGGTGTGGGAAAGGTAGCCCTTTGCTCCGGCGCCGATCACCTTTTGAATGTAGTCGTGGTCTTCTTCGAGGCCAATGACGATCAGACGAAGATGCGGACGAGAACGCCGGAAGGTGTCCAGCAATTCAAACAAGTGATCGGTGCAGGCTGCATCAACAAGCACAAGAGACACCCCCGAAGTGTCAAGCGCTCCCGGGCTGGCAACCGTCATCACATCTGCGCCGCCATCTTCCGAGATGATGGTTTGCAAGCCCACCACACGCATTGGATCCGTCGCAATCAGACCAATACGAAAGGGCTCATCCTGCCTTGTCTCTGTCATAGCCTCGAGTGAATCGACACATCAACGGATTGCGAGTTTCTCTGAAAGAGAAGACGTCTGCGGTAAGGCAACTCGCAACGGGGCCTGTTCTTCTAGAGCTTCGGAAGGACGATGCCTTGCTGCTTCTGATATTTTCCGCTTCGGTCCGCGTAGCTTACCTCGCATGATTCGTCGGACTGAAAAAAGAGAATCTGGCAAAGTCCTTCGTTCGCGTAAACTTTGGCAGGCAGAGGAGTTGTATTCGAGATTTCAAGTGTTACAAAACCTTCCCATTCCGGCTCGAACGGGGTGACATTGACGATGATCCCACAGCGGGCATAGGTGGATTTGCCGACACAAATAGTAAGAACATCCCGGGGAATCTTGAAGTACTCGATGGAACGGGCCAACGCGAATGAGTTTGGCGGAACGATGACGCTATCCGCAACGACCGTCACAAACGATCTCTCGTCGAAGGCCTTCGGATCGATGATCGCGCTGTTCACGTTAGTAAAAATCTTGAATTCGTCGGAGACCCTCAAGTCATAGCCGTACGAAGAAAGACCGTAGGAGATGACGCCTTCTCGAACCTGCTTTTCACTGAATGGGGAGATCATTCCGTTTTCCTTCGCCTGCTGGCGAATCCAACGGTCGCTTTTGATTGCCACGCGCCTCTACTTCCCTTCTGCCTTCAGCCTCAAGTTTACTTGCTACGCAAGCTCGTTCCTTTAACAATTTATCGCGAGTTGAGCCGGCTTTATGGCAAAATAAGCCCGGCGGCTCGCTGATGTAGATTGCATCATTAGATTCTTCATCTTACGGTAGCGTTCCGTCATTGACAACGAGATTTCAACTTTCTAATATCACGGTTACTTATCCAGGTCGTAGAAAAGTTTCATAACGTATCACTAAAATTTACAGCCCAAAAAGGACGGCGGCCCACACATGATTAAGCAAGATTTAGTACAAAGGGTTGTTGAACGCACCGGCCTTCCACGCACAAAAGCAGAGGCTGCGGTGGATGCAATTTTCGAGAGCATGAAGCAGACGTTGGTCGCCGGCGACCGCATCGAACTCCGTGGATTTGGTGTTTTCACCGTAAAGCCACGCAAAACCGGCATCGGACGCAATCCGCGTACGGGCGCCGAGGTCACGATCGCTCCAGGTAAGGCGGTACGGTTCAAACCCGGGAAAGAACTTCACTTGCTCAACTAGGCTCTGCCATAGGATCTCTGGCACCGTCGAGCAGCGAAGGAATCCAGTGTCTGGAAGGACGAGCGAATGCGGTGGCGTCCAAGCCATCTCTTTGCCTGTTTGCGTCTTACTTCGTTGACTCGACGGTCGCTGGACTTTCTGTCCTGATTGCCCCACTGCCTCAGGTACTACATCAGGTGGAGTGCATCCACGTCCACGACAAGATTGCGCCGAGGGATCTCACGGGACGCGGCAAACCGCGTCATTGCGCGCAAAGCCTCGCTCAGCGAACTTCTCGTCTCACCCTTCACAACAAAATGAAAGCGGTAGATGCGCTTAATGCGAGAGATGGGCGCAACCGCAGGCCCAAGCACCCTCACCTTGCCAGGGTTCGTCTCCCTGAACCATACCCCCAGCTCGGCAGACCATCCCGTAGCCTCTTCCAGCCTTTCACTCTGGACCACGACGTTGGCCAGCACGCCAAACGGCGGATAGTGCATCCAGCGGCGATACTGCATCTCCTTCGCGACAAACCCGGGATAGTCGTGCTCGGCGGCAAACTTCACCGCATAGTGGTCCGGGTGATACGTCTGCACCAGCACTTTGCCAGCGAGTTCTCCCCTGCCCGCCCTGCCTGATACCTGCGTCAGAAGCTGGAAGACACGTTCGGCAGCGCGAAAATCAGGAAGACCCAGCGCGAAGTCCGCTCCAACAACGCCCACCAGGGTCACTCCATGGATATCGTGTCCCTTGGCGATCATCTGGGTTCCGACCAGTAGATTAATCTCCCCGGCATGCAGGCGAGCCAGCAGCCGCTCCATATCGCTTCGTCCGCGCACCGTATCGCGGTCCATCCTGCCGATACGCGCATGCGGAAAGATCTCCTGCAGGCGCTCTTCCCCCTGCTGCGATCCCGCGCCGAGATAGTAGAGATGCTCGCTCTGGCACTTCGGGCACTCCTTCGGGACACCACGGCGAAATCCGCAATAGTGACACTCCAGCCGCTGCCCCGGCTGCGCGATCGCGTCATCGCCGCTGACCGGCTTGTGATACGTCATTGAGATGGCGCAGTTCTCGCACTCGATCTTCTCTCCGCAGCTGCGGCACATCACCACAAACGAATATCCACGGCGATTCAAAAGGATGATGACCTGCTCACCACGAGCGATCGTGGCCTCGGTCTCCTCGATAAGGCGGCGCGAGAACAGCTGCTCCTGCCCTGTCTCGCGGAATTCGTTACGCATGTCCACCAGCTCGACGCTTGGTAAAGGCCGGTCGGCCACGCGCTTGCGCATCTCGATCCGAGCATAGCGTCCGTTCTCCGCATTGGCCCAGCTCTCAAGCGACGGAGTCGCGGAGCCCAGCACGATGACAGTGCTGTTCAGCTTGGCGCGCATCACCGCAACATCGCGACCGTGATACCGTGGCGTCTCCTCCTGCTTATAGCTTCCATCGTGCTCTTCATCCACGATGATCAGGCCCAGATCGCGCACCGGCGCAAAGACTGCCGATCGCGTCCCTACCACCACGCGAGCCCCGCCACTCCTGATGCGATGCCACTGCTCTGCCCGCTCATCCGGCGTAAGTTGCGAGTGCAGCAAAGCCACCTCATCTCCGAACGCAGCGACAAGCTGCCCAGTCATAGCCGGTGTAAGTCCGATCTCCGGGACCATCAGCAAGGCAGATTTTCCGGCATCCAGTGCCCTGCGCATCGCAGCAAAGTACACGGCCGTCTTACCGCTCCCGGTCACGCCGTAGAGCAGATGCGGTTTGAAGCCTCCCTGAGCCATCGCCGCAGCAATCGTGCTGAGTGCCTCTATCTGCACCTCGTTCAGCGCGTGCTCATGGGCATGCTTTTTGCCGTGCGTGGCTACCCCACCGAAATGAAACTCTTCAGCAACTTCCTCCGTCCGCACAAGACCACGCCTCACCAGCGTTCCCAGCGTTGACTCAGGGACACCTTTGCGTGCGGCCGTGTCCTTCAGATCGCGGACGGTCATGCGACCACCCACTGACGCCAGTTCGGCCAGAATGGCTGTCTGATTCGCGTTTAACTTTGGGAGACGCACATCTTCGACGAGGATAGCCACCTTCACCAGGCGGCGGGCATCACGCTCCTCTGCCAGCGCCTGCCGCAGCAGCCACTTCTTGCGAACCATCCCCTCGAGTAGAGCCTTATTGGCTCCCGTCGCCGATCGCAAGGCCGACATCTTCGCGGCCTCACCGCTGTCCAGATAATTCAGAACGGCGTACTCGCGGGTCTGCTCCTCCGGACTCAGCTTCGATCGTCGCGAGGCTCCGCGCTCTGCGCCCTCGTACAGTACCTTGCGGCCAGTCTCGGTGATTGCATAGGTAAAGTGCCGCCGGATCTCTGCGCCTAAGGGAAGCATTCCCCGCAGCACCTCTCCCAGCGGCGCCAGGTAGTACTGCGAGATCCATCGCGCCAACTCCATCAACTCATCAGGAAGCAGAGCAGCGTCATCCAGCACCTGCTGAACCGGCTTGATCTCGAAATCGCTCTCGGGAACCTCTTCATGTACGCGCACGACGACTCCCATCAGCTTCTGTCCGCTGAATGGAACAAGAACACGCGCGCCCACGACAGGAATCGTTCCATTTGCCGCATAGGTAAATGTCTGATCGAGCGGGACCGGAAGTGCTACATCGCAAAACCAAGGCACACCTCCAGCTTATCCGGTTCGCATCCTCGAGCGCGGTTTTACTAATGTTTTTAGAATCAACACGGACCACTCCCTCTTTCAACGTTGCATCTAACTTGATAGTAGGTAGTTCGACCCCCGAGCAGCCTGCTTGTAGCCCTTTCACCTGGGACATCATCCTCCCTACCTCTACTGCCTTTCAAAAAACATCGATAAGTGGTCCGCAGCGCACGCTCATCCCATACAGGATGCACTGCGAAGGAGAAATCTGTATGAGATCCATTGATTCAATTGGCCCAGTAAGACTCTCCTGTTTCACCCTTGTGTTGCTGTGTGTCTCCGGCCAAATGATTGCTGAACCGCTTGGACGCCTGCAGGGGAACCAAGCATATACGGGGTGGCTAAGAATTGCAGATAGAACGGCTGTGCAGCGTCGGCCTGCATCAGACCATACGTTTGGTTTGGGGACACCAGAAGTTTTGGGGGCGGGTGCCGTCAGCGACGACTCGTCTGCTCGGTTGCAGCGCGTCCGCTTTACCTCAAAATATGAGGACGCTTTGACAGAACTCACTCCGGAAATAGGTCGTGCTGCTCCAACGACAGCTAAATCCCATGCGGATACGGATGCCGATCGGGTTCCTGAATCATCGACCCTCTTTCTGTTGGGTCTAGGTCTTGTAGGTCTGGCACAACTACCCGTCCGAAAGCTTGCCAAGAAGTTCGCGGATCGCCGCCACTCTTTGATTCCCGGCAGAGAAGAACTACCACCCGAGACAGAGATTCCGTTCGCAATCCAGGGAAATCTGCCAGCCGCTGCGGAGAATCACATCGAAGCGTAAGGAACCCTAGGTTCCTTACGCCCAAGCAGTCTACAGGCTGTACACCGCAGGTCATCTCATCCTGAGGAACACACTTCTACGGAGGACGGGCAGGAATCCGTCCAATCTCTCCTTACGAAGTCGACGATTCTCCACACGCAGCCAATCTAGGCAGGCGTTTGCGATGAGATTAAAAGAAGACTCACGCTTTTCTCGGTTGTGCGCTTATGTGGTGTCATCCGCGGAACGAAGAGATAGTCTCCCTTCTTGAGCATGACGTTTCTTGCGCCCTCGCTCTCGGGAGCCAGCCACTCGCCGGGCTTGGTCTGATGGGCGCCTTTGGGAGTTCCCCCCAACTCGTACTTGGTCTCACCATCCAGAACCTGAAAGACATGGTCCCGCGTCGCATGCCACTCAAACTCCTTGGCCGCCTTCTTGCTCTCTTCGCTCAGAATCATGAGCGTTCCCGGCGCCGTGAGCAGGTTCTTGGTGCTGTGGTTCGCCTGCACCGCCTTCAGCTCACTGGCCATCTCGCCGGCGCTAAACGTTTTTATTTCAGTAGCCTCAGACGTCTGCCCCATGGCAGAGGCCGAAGAGGCGTGGAGCATCGCATCGGCAAAAGGAGAGACAGCAGCGGCGGCGATAGGAGCCGTCAGCAGAAAGTTGCGGCGAGTGTGTTTAGTAGCCATGCCCAAAAGTGAACCACAACCCACGGATAATGCGCTACTGGCAAACAGCCATTCCTAAGGGTCCCGCCTGCTATGCTTCCCGCATGCAGAAGCAGATGACAGTCCTCGGCTATGCGGTTCTCTCTCTTCTCCTCGCGGGTTGCACCAGTCAGCCTTCGGCAGATCGTTCTATTCGCACATCCACTCGGTCAGCACAGCGGGCCGCGTTGGCCCCGGGACAAGCCCAGGCTTTCGATTACTACCTGCTGAATCTCTCCTGGTCGCCTGAGTTCTGCCACTCCCACCCGTCGGACATACAGTGCGCCCAGCATTCCACGTTTGTCCTGCACGGACTGTGGCCAGAGAACAATAGTGGCAGCTACCCGGAAAACTGCAGCACCAGCCCTGGCCCGTCTGACCCGTCGCAGTACAGCGACATCTACCCCGACCCTGGCTTGCTCCAGCATGAGTGGAAGACCCACGGAACATGCTCCGGGCTGGCTCCCGATGCCTTCTTCCAGCTCGCACGAACAGCCTTCCATTCGGTCGCCATTCCAAGCACCCTCGCGAACCTAAATAAGCAGATCTCGCTTCCACCCGCAAAGATCCTCAGCATGTTCACGGAAACGAATCCATCTATTCCTGCCAGCAGTCTCGCCATGACCTGCGGCAGCAACTACCTGACCGCGGTCGAAGTCTGCCTGGATAAATCACTGCACCCGGTCGCATGCAGCGGTGTGCGCTCCTGCCGGGCCAACACCGTCCGGATACCCCCGCCGAGGTAGCTCCTCGCCCTCTCGTCCCCTCGTGTGAATATTTGGCGCGAGAAGACGGGGAAGGTTACGTTTTCGCAGGAGCCTTCAGTCCCATCTCCTTCATGACCATCTGCAGGTCTTTCCACGCCTCGCCCTTCTGCCGCGGATCTCGCAGCAGGAAGGCCGGATGGTAAGTCACCACCAGCTTCGCTCCGCGGCAGCTGTGCCAGCGGCCCCGCAGACCAGCAAGCGATTGTTTGGCGCCAAGCAGATACGTCGCCGCCGTCGCCCCAAGCGCCACAATGATCTGGGGCTGCACGATGTCGATCTGCCGGAGCAGGAACTGGCTGCAGGTATTCGCCTCGACCGGCTCGGGAACGCGATTTGCGGGCGGCCTGCACTTCACGATGTTTGCGATATACACCTGCTCGCGCTTCAGTCCCATCGCGCCAATCATGTTGTTCAGCAGTTGTCCTGCCTTGCCGACGAACGGCAACCCCTGTGCATCCTCGTCAGCGCCCGGACCTTCTCCAACGAACATCAGCCGCGCGTTCGGGTCTCCATCCGCGAAGACGATCTTGTGACGGCCAGCGTACGCCAGCGGGCATCGGGTGCAGTCGCCGATATCCTGCCGGACGGCTTCGAGAGCTGCAGGTTTGTCCGCAGGCGTGAGGCGTACCTCAGGCACAGGCGCTAGGTCATTGAAACTGATCAGCTTTGGAATTTCGGGCTCCGAGGACGCTCTCAAAGAGAGCGGAGTTGCAGGAATCGGTTCAAGAGGCGGCGAAACCGGCCTCGTTGGAGGGAAATCTGAAGCCAGGGTCTGAGCCGGCGACACGATAGGCTGCTGGGTGACGTGAGCGACGACGGGCACCGATACCTGCGACTCCGGCTCCGCCTCTTCGAAGACCGGCTCACCCCGGCGGTATAGATCGTAGACGCCCAGGTCGCGAAAGTATTCGACATAGGCGCGCAGCTGCTGCTCTGCCTCTTCTGCCATAGCTTCTATGCTACCGCGGGCAACGGTTTATCTCGTTCTAGTGGAGCGAGTCTGGACGCTTCGTGAGGGTGAACTTGACGAAGCCCTGCTTGATCTCGTCCTGGGCCACCCGGCAGGCCTTCGTCGACTTTGCAGTGATCAGCGCAGGGGCTCCCGACTGTAGCTGTCGAGCGCGGCGCGCCGCACCCTTTACCAGGCTGTACTTGTTGTGGAATGCACTCTCTTCCGTCATGGGTAAGTTGCCCTCCCTTGTCGTTTGACTCTATCTCAGCCCAAAAACTGCTGCCAGAAAAATAACGGTGGAAATCTGGTCACTTTTCTCCAAATGCTTTGAGAACTGCCTTTAGCTTCGGGGAGGCTGCATCCGTCCTGCAGCTGAGCGCCGTCGCCTCATGCTCAAGCTCGCCACGCTCATACAGGACGATGGCTCGCATCTCCTCCACGGCGTTCTCCAGAACATCGTTGACCAGCGCGTACTTGTATTCCCAAACGCGCTCCAGTTCGTTGCGCGCACCTGCCAGGCGCTTCTGGATCACGTCTTCATCCGCCATCTTCTCGGCGGCGCTGCGATTCCTCAGCCGCTTTTCCAGAACCTCGGGGCTGGGAGGAAGAATGAAGATCGAAACTGCTTCCGGCATCTTCCCGATGACCTGCAGGGCTCCCTGCACATCGATGTCGAGCAGCAGGTCTCTGCCGAGATCCTTCGCGTGCTGCAGTGCCCATCTGGCTGTGCCGTAGTAGTTGCCAAAGACCTCGGCCCACTCCAGGAAGTCGTCGGCCGCAACCATCCGCTCGAACTGCGCACGGGTGGTGAAGTGATACTCGCGCCCATCCTGCTCAGAGCCGCGCGACGCCCTGGTCGTGTAAGAGATGGAAAACTCCAGGCCTTCGACGAGGGTTCGCAGTTGCGTGACCAACGTCGACTTCCCTGAACCGGAGGGCGCTGAGATGATAAAGAGAATTCCCGCCATCGACTCCCTGACTGCTCTTTTGTTCGGATATGAGCCAGTGTAAACGGAACTACTCGAGATTCTGAACCTGTTCGCGCGCCTTCTCGATCTCAGCCTTGATCTCAAGCCCCAGCTCGGTAATACGTAAGCTGTTTTCTCCGGAAGCCGCGCTCGTCTTCGAGAGCATCGTATTCGCCTCCCGGTTGAGCTCCTGCAGCAGAAAGTCCATCCGCTTGCCGAGTTCGCCTCCGGCATCCAGCATGGCAACGAAGCGATCGATGTGCGTCCTGAGGCGGACGATCTCTTCTTCAATATCGCTCTTCTCCGCCAGAACGGCAGCCTCGGAGAGCAGGCGCTCTTCCGTGACTGGAACACCCGATGTCAGCTCACTAAGTCGTGCGCGCAGACGTTCGAACTGAGCCTCTCGTACCCCGTTTCGAAGCGTAGCCATCTCCTCGGCAAAGGATCTGAGCCGCCCCATCGAAGCTCGTAGCTCTGCAGCCAGGACTTCGCCCTCCTGTGCACGGGCCTCATTCAGTTTTTCGACCAGCGAGGGCATTAGAGCCATGACCTCCTGATCGAGCTCCGGAATTCCCTCGCTGCCAACATTGCTCTCGGCGCTCATCACGCCCGGGATACGCAATAGAGCGTTGAGATCTGGCTGACTCGAAAGATCGAAGAGACCGGCGGCCTTTCGAAAAGCCGACAGATAGCTTTCGAGTACGTCAGCGTTCAGCTCAATCTGCGAGCTGGTCTTGCGCTCGACCTGCAGAGTGACCTCAATATGACCGCGCTTCAGGCTCTCTTTGAGGAATCGCCGCAGCTGGATCTCCAGCGAGTCGCAGTACGACGGCAGGCGAAGATGCAGATCGAGGAAGCGGTGGTTGACGCTCTTGATCGCGATAGAGAAACCAACCCCTGCATCCGCGGGGCTGTGCACGCTCGCAAAGCCTGTCATCGAATAGATCTCGCTCAAGAAAATCCCTCCGTCTCAGCAGCCTGCACTGGAGCTTCACTATCTACTATGGCTACAGTGTCTTCACCAAACTGCATATCGTAAAGTCGGTGGTAGGTTCCTGATTTTTTCATCAGCTCATCGTGTGAACCTACCTCTGTAATTCTTCCCTCTTCAAGAACCATGATCTTGGTTGCTCTGCGCACAGTAGAGAGCCTGTGTGCGATGACGAAGACCGTTCGTCCCTGCATCAGGTTGGCGAGCGCGGCCTGCACGTACTGCTCGCTCTCAGTATCGAGGGCGCTGGTAGCTTCATCCAGGATCAAAATCGGGGCGTTCTTGAGAATGGCGCGAGCGATGGCCAGTCGCTGCCGCTCGCCTCCGCTGAGCCGCAGGCCCTTTTCGCCGATGCGCGTGTTGTAGCCATCGGGCATCTTCATGATGAAGTCATGAGCGAGCGCCATGCGCGCCGCCTCCTCTACCCTGCTGAGAGGAATGTCGGGCTGGCCGTAGGCAATGTTGTTCCGCACCGTGTCGTTGAAGAGAACCGTCTCCTGCGTGACCTTACCGATCTGCTGCCGCAACGAGGCAATTGTTACGTCGCGAACGTCATAGCCGTCAATGATGATCCGCCCCTTAGTAACGTCGAAGAATCGCGGAAGAAGATTGACCAGCGAGGATTTGCCGGCACCGCTCGGGCCCACGAATGCGATGACCTCGCCGGGCTTCACATCGAGGTTGATGTCGTGCAGAACCTGCGTCGTTGTACCTTCCTCATCGGCGTATCCGAAGCCGACATGCTCAAACCGAATTCCCTGGTGGAAGCCCTTGAGCACGTGGGCACGACGCTTCTCGCGAACATCATCCTGTGCGTCCATGAACTTGAAGATGTCTTCGCTGGCGCCGAGGGCCTGCTGGAAGCTGTTGTAGAAGAGAGCGAACTTCCGGACGGGATCATACAGGGTAAAGACAGCCACGAGAAATGCGATGAAGGAACCCGCCGTCATCTCGTGGTGCTGAATCCGCCCTCTGCCAAGAAGAAGCAGCAAAGCGATGCCCACGGAGCCCAGCGCATCCATGAGGGGTGAGCTGATTGCCTGCACGCTGACAGACTTCAGGTTTGCCCGGAACAGCCTGCGCGCCGCCCTGCGGAAGCGATTCATCTCCCACAGCTCCATCCCGAAGGCCTTTACGATGCGGTTGCCTGTGATGGTCTCGTGCAGGATGTTCTGAATCTCGGCGAGCTTGTCCTGTCCTTTGCGGGTCGTCTGACGAACTCGGCGGCCGATGCGTCGGGCAGAGGAGATAACGACGGGAACAAAGAGAAGAAGGACCCATGCGAGCTTGCCACCCACTACGATAACCACGCCTGCGGTGAAAAGCAGTGTGAACAGCTGCTGCAGGAAATCGCCGAGAACGCTGGACATGGCGTACTGCACCCGCTCGATGTCGTTAATCAGCGTGGAAAGCAGCGTTCCCGTCGTGTGCTTCTGGAAGAAGGCGACTGATCGTCGCAGAACCGCGTCGTAAAGATCGTTTCGCAGATCGGTGATCATGCCGAAACCGGCATAGTTGACCAGATACGTCCCCAGGTAATCGCACACGGACTTGAGTAGCGCGGAGACAATCAAGGCGTAAGCAACGACGGTCCAAGCGTTATGGAAGTGGCTGGGAACGAGGAATTGAAGATTCAGCTCGCGATTGATGTGCGGAAGGTGAAATTTGAGGACGTCATTGGAGACGGCGTCCGGGCTGAGCACATTGTCGAAGATCGGCTTGACCAGCAGGATGCGGAACGCTGCCATCGCTCCTACGGTTGCCATAAGAACAACGGAGGCGAAGAGGTGCAGGAGGTATGGTCTTACGTAGAGCAGCAATCGCCACACACGCTTCATGCTGCTACTCTCCTGTCTTCGAAAATCCGGGGCATCTCTCTATTCTATTCGCCTGCCGCGAGAGGCGGATGGCCGGGCTAACGCGGCATATCGCGATGCGACGTCTTGACGCGATAGCCAGCTGCTGCCAGACGCTTCTTCATCTCCTCTGCAATGAAAACTGATCGATGCTGGCCTCCCGTGCAGCCGAAGGCGACCGTCAGATAGCTCTTTCCCTCCTTGATGTAGTGGGGCAGGAGGAATTTAAGCATGTCCATGGTCCGGTCGAGAAATTCGGAAGTTTGCGGAAAGTCACGCACGTACTTCGCCACTTTCGGATGCTTCCCGGTCAGCTTGCGAAACTCAGGAACGAAGTGCGGATTGGGAAGGAAGCGAACGTCGAAGACAAGATCCGCTTCCGCCGGCACTCCATTCTTGAAGCCGAAACTGTTCGAGGAGATGGTCAGGTTGCGATCGCTCTCGTCGCGCTCGAACTGTGCGCCGATATGAGCGCGCAGATCGTGTACGGTGAACTTGGTGGTATCGAGAATAATGTCGGCGACGTTGCGGATTGGATCGAGTCGCTTGCGTTCTGCTCGTATGGATTGCACGACGGTGTCGGTGCGGCCCATCGGATGGGGTCGACGGGTCTCAGAGAATCTGCGAATGAGAGCTTCGTCACTTGCCTCCAGATAAAGCACGCGCGTCGGCAGGACTCTGCGAACTTTCTTCAGGATCGCAGGAAAATCCTCGAGCCGCATTCCCTCGCGCACATCAACGACCAGGGCGGCACGTTCAATCTCAGTCGACTGACGAACCAAATCTGCGAATTGCGGAACGAGGTCAAGCGGAAGATTGTCTACGGAGTAGAAACCGAGATCTTCGAATGTCTTGAGCGCGGAGAGCTTTCCGGAGCCGGAGAGCCCCGTGAGTATCACCAGCTCTTTGCTGGCAGGCCTTACAGTTTTTGACTTTGCCGTTTTCTTTGGTTGCTTCCGGGGCATGACTGGAATCGTAGCACCAGTCACGCCCTTTAGAAGCAAAGCGGATAGAGGGATTTACGGAACTTCAATGACTTCCATTTTGCCGTCCCGTTTACGGTGCAGGACCAGCGCCTGGCCGCCATGATCGCGAAAGACAAACACCTCCCGGTCGCGGAAGGCGGCTTCTTTCACTGCTTCTTCAAGCGACATCGGACGAATAGCCACGCCGTCGTTCGACCGGACAAGATGCGGCTCCGCCAATGGAGTCTCCGAGGGAAAGGAATGAACCAGCATGGTCACAGCTTTGCGCGCGGACCCGTTCTGGGAGCCGTTGGCTTTCTGGGCCTTCTTTATCTCAGCGGCTCCGTCCGCTGGCGGCGCTAGTGCAACCTGCCGGACACCCTCCCGGGAGTTGCGCTTGATCGTGGTCTTTTTCTTCTTTTGACGAATTGCCTGCTTTTCGAGAGCGGCGAGCGCATCGCGCAGGGCCGTCTCCATGTCGGTCGCTTCACAGGCAGCAACCAGCTTGAGGCTCGGCGTCTGCACGGTCAATTCGGCCATGTGACGATATTTTTCCGTGGTGAGGATGACGTGCACGCTGCCTGCAGCTCCAAGCACCTTTTCGATGCGAGCGATTCCTGCTTCGGTCTGAGCCTTTATCTTTTTTGTGATCGTTGTCTGTCTACCGGTGTAATCCAGATTCATCGGTGTACCTCGTGTGGAACATCTTACGCCGGTTCAACGGACACGGCGCTGATGGGTACTCGGAATCTGCATATCTTCGCGGTACTTCGCTACGGTGCGACGGGTGACCTGTATCCCCTGGCGCTGAAGCTCTGCTGCAAGCTGATCATCTGTCAAGGGCTTGCGAGGATCTTCATCTTCAATCAGCTTTTTAACCTTACGCTTGAGGAGGACCAGAGGCAGATCTCCGCCCTCGGGCCCATTGACGCCCTCCGAGAAGAAGAAGCGAAGCTCATAGACGCCCTGCGGAGTGTGCACGTATTTGTTTGCCACTGCCCGGCTTACCGTGGACGGGTGGACCCCGATCTCCTCGGCGACTTCCTTGATCATCATCGGCTTAAGAGCTTCTACACCCCGCTCCAGAAACTCCGTCTGACGCCGAACGATCACCTCGCAGGTACGCACAATCGTGTTTTTCCTCTGCTCGATATTCCGAAGCAGCTGAATTGCCGATTTGTAGCGCTCCTTGACGTACTCCTTAACCTCTTTATCCGTCTGCTTCTCCTGCAGCATGCGCCGGTAGTTGTGGTTCAGGCGAAGCGCCGGCATATCCTCGTCATTGACAAGGACGACGTATTGATCGTCGCGCTTTACGAAGGCGACATCCGGCTCAATCAGACGGGTCTCTGCGTGGTTATAGCGCTGGCCGGGACGGGGGTCGAGAGAACGGATCAATTCAACTGCCGCCTGCACCTCTTCGCTCGATCGACCGCAGCTGCGCGTCAGCTCGCGCATGTCTTTCTTCTGAAGCAGCGGCAGGCAGTTCTCGACGATAAAGGACGCTGCCGTAAAGACGTCGTTCTTGTCAGCAACAATCGCATCAGAATTCAAAGCAGCCTTTGCGTGGCTATTGCTCGCAGCGTGTTCCTGTCGGCGGCGAAGCATCATGGCAGCTTCGTTTCGCTGGGCTGCGATCTGGATGAGCAGGCACTCGCGCAGGTCACGCGCACCCACGCCTACCGGATCGAGATTGTTTACGACGGAACGCGCCTGTCGAACAATCTCCAGCAGGGCGTCTTGCTCGGTCGGGTCTGCGGAGGCTGCTAGTTCGATATGTGCCGGCACGGCGTCTTCGTGCTCGCCAGCGCCCGCTATGGCGGACGTAGCATCGGGCAAATGAAATGGAATCGCCTGAGCGGAAGATTGCAGCTGCAGAAGCGAATCGGCCAGCTCTTCATCGGTCGCCGTCAGGTATCCATTCTCGTTCAGATTCCCAATGACGAGCTCTGCCGCGGCGCGCACGTCGGGCTCAAGATTAATGGCTCCCAACTGCCAGAGAAGATGGTCGCTGAGGCTGCTGGGCCGCGAGAGAAAGCTTTCGAGTGAAGGCTTGTCATACTCCTCAAAGTTGGAGGAGGTTCGGAAGCCGGGATCGAGATACTCCTGGAAGTAACTGCCAAAATCGATCTCCTCGAAAGGATCTTTTTCGCCACGTTCTCCTTCGGCTACAACCTCTTCCGCGGAGCGCTCTCTGTCACCCTCAAGACCGGCGCGCTCATCGAGCGAAAGACCGCTCTCCTCGATCTCTTCCAGGACAGGATTCTCAATGATCTCGGTGTTGATCATCTCCTTCAACTCAAGCTTATTGAGAGCAAGCACACTGACCATCTGCACCAGGCCAGGAGTCAGAATCTGGCGCTGAGAGACTTTCAGGTTGAGCTTAGGTTGCAGGAGCACGTCTGTTGATCCTCGGTAAAGCCGGTCAGATTTTGAGATATGGGATGGACTGCTTCATTACCCACGTCGATCATGATGATCGGTTGAATGCGTCCAGATCACCAGTCTACACGCTTGCACGACCTCATTGCTGTAAGTCTATCTCGGTGGGCGTTTTCGCGCGTCCCACAGCGGAGAGCCATCTTACAACAGAAGTTGTACCTGGTCAGTCCATTGAGAACTTTTCTCCCAGGTAGACCTTGCGAACCTCGGGATCTCTGCCCAGATCGCCAGGTGTTCCAGCGCGAAAGATCTTGCCTTCATTGATGATGTAAGCTCGATCGGTAACCGACAGGGTCTCGCGAACGTTGTGATCCGTGATGAGAACACCGATGCCGGATCGCTTGAGATCAAAGATGATCTCCTGCAGATCGATCACAGCGATAGGATCGATCCCGGAAAATGGTTCGTCCAGCAGAATGAATGCGGGATTGATAGCCAGGCACCGGGCGATCTCGACACGCCGCCTCTCGCCACCGCTGAGAGCGTAACCCCTGGTCTTGCGGACATGAGACAAGTTCAGCTGTTCAATCAATTTCTCGGAGCGTGTTCTCCGAGCCTCCCAGCTGAGCGGCTGGGTCTCCAGCACGGCCAGGATGTTGTCCTC
>DASTSJ010000189.1:0-5444 GCA_035760765.1 Edaphobacter sp.
GCGCATCTGGTATCTCAACGACCCCATCGAGGACAACCCCAACCACTCCTGGACCGACTACAAGCGCAACTGGGAGTCCACCCTCGTTGCCTCGCTCCTGCAGCCGCACGTCTCCAGCTACGAGATTCTGCCTTGGCCCGACCGCATCTTCGGCCCAAGCGGTCTGCGACCTGCAACCGAACCCACTGCAGCGAACCCCAAGCCCGATCGCGTCGCCATCTCGCCTGCGTACGAGACCGAACTCCAGACCGTCTTCCACGCGCTCGGCCAGATGAACCAGCCCGACACCCACTGGCAGTCCGCTGGAACACAGGGCCTCGGCGTGCTCGTCAGCGACACCATGATGTTCCAGCGCGCACAGCCGCAACCCTCCGACCCTGACCTCGGCAGCTTCTACGGCCTCGCCCTTCCTCTGCTCATGCGCGGCCTCCCCGTCGAACCCGTCCAGATCGAGAGTACGTACCAGGGCAAAGATCCCGCCGCCTTCCTCCGCAACTACAAGCTGCTCCTGCTCACCTATGAGGGCCAGAAGCCGCCCTCACCGCGCTTCCACCAGGCCATCTCCGCATGGGTCAAATCCGGCGGCGCCCTTGTCGTCATCGATGACGACAACGACCCTTACAACCGCGCACACGACTGGTGGAACTCCGCACAGGATCACCTCACCACGCCGCGCGAAGACCTCTTCCATCAGCTAGGCATCGCATCCAACGCACAAGGACTGCACCACTTCGGTCGCGGCATCGTCCTCTACGCTGCAAAATCCCCCGCCGCGCTCACCCACGACAAGACCGGCGCCGACACCGTCCGTCACCTCACCCATCAGGCCGCAGACGCGATCCATCTGCCCTGGCGCGAAGCTAACTCACTCGTCCTGCAGCGCGGACCATTCGTCATTGCCGCGGGTCTGGATTCATCCAGCAGCAACACTCCGCTCCCGCTGCACGGGACGTTCATCAACCTCTTCGACCCGCATCTCGCCGTCGTGCACGATCCGTCCATCAAGCCCGGCGACCGCGCCCTTCTGCTCAATCCGACGTTCTTCCCGCAAGGCGAACCCCGCATCCTCGCGGCAAGCGCAAAGATCAGTGACGCACACACCAGCGCCGGTCAGATCAGCTTTTCAGTCTCATCCATCGAAGGCCGCGACGCTGACGATCTCACCGCCATCCGGCTCCTTCTGCCGAATGCGCCCACCGGCATCACCGTCGGCGGCCACGCACTGCAGCACGATGCCATCCACTACGACGACAACATGCTGCTGCTCGAGTTTCCCGCACACGCCACCGCACAGAAGATCGTCATCCGCTTCTAATCATCCCGCAGCAGGAGCCTGCACCCCACTCTCCTGCTGCGCCTCGCTCTGCACCTCGCGGATAAGCGCCTTCAACTGCTCCTTCTCCGGCCCCTGCATCTGCATCGCGAACGGCTTGCTCACCTCGTTGAAAGAGATCGCCTGCTGCGGGAACGGGATCTCAATCCCAAGCTCATCGAACTTCTTCTTGATGCGCCGGTTCATCTCGCGCCCTACCGTCCACTGCTGAATCGGCCCGGTCTTAATGCGCGCCTTGATCATCACCGCGGAATCTGCGAAGGCGTCCACCCCCATCACCTCCAGCGGCGCACGCATCATCGACGTATACGGCTCCTCCGTCTTCAGTTGATCGGCGATCCCGCGGAGAACCTCAATCACGTGATCGGTGTCTTCCTTGTACGCGACGCCAAGGTTGAAGACGTAGTACGAAAATCCAAGCGTCATATTCGCCAGCGTCGTCACTGCGCCGTTGCGAAACACATGCACCGTGCCATCTTCTCCCCGCAACACCGTCGTGCGCAGGTTGATCGCCTCTACCAGACCGCCCGTGCCGTTCAGAATCGCGACATCGTTCACGCGAATGCGATTCTCCAGCAGCAGAAACACTCCGGAGATCACGTCCTGCACCAGGTTCTGCGCACCAAAGCCCACAGCCAACCCCACCACGCCGGCGCCCGCAAGGATCGGGCCGATATCGAAGCCCGCCTCCTTCAGTGCCATGATGATCGCGATCAGCCAGATCAGTACGGCGAGTGTCGTGCGAAAGATCCCGCTCAGCGTCGCCGCGCGTTTCTCCAGCTCCACATCGGCCGCGTCGCTCCGATGATGAGTCATCGTCTTCACGATGTGCGCACGAAGCCGCGGAAAGTACTTCTGGATCAGCCCCGTGACAATCCAGCTGATCAGCAGGATCACCAGGATGCGGATGACGTGACCCGCCGCCGCATACACCTGTTCGCTCTTTGGAATCGCAAAGCTCGGCAGAACCATTCCATCTCCTCAGCAAAGTAGTCAGTCGTGCGCGCTTATCCGGTTCGATGCACCACTCCGCACAAGCGTGGTTCGCAAACCGAAAGCTGCCGAAAGCCAAAGAAACACGCGCCTTATCCTGAATCGCACCGGCAACTCATCCGGATGCCCACCACCAACCGCAAGTGCAACCAACCCGGGTGCCACATCTTCGACCGCGAAGCGGGCTAGGGTGGGTTTCGCAGAATGCCCGAACAAGTCACAAACAAACCCCACCAAAACAAAAAGCAGCCTCTATCCAAAAGGCTGCCGCATTGCACCAAAGCACATCCGTTCTATTGATCCGGAATCACAAAGCAGAACTGCGCGCCCTCTCCCGGCTTTGAAGAAGCCCGGATGCTTCCTCCGTGCCGATGGATGATGCGCTCCACCGTAGCCAGTCCAATGCCCGTGCCTGAAAACTCCTCCTGCGTGTGCAGTCGCTGAAACGGCCGAAACAGCCTGCCTGCAAACTGCGGATCGAAACCCGCACCGTTATCGCTCACGCAGATCGCCCTCTGTCCATTCATACGCACGGCCGTCACCTCGATCTTCGCCTTCTCCACCCGCGACGAGTACTTCCACGCATTGCAGATCAGGTTGTACAGCACGATGTACATCAGGCCGCTGTCTGCGATCACCTTCAGCCCTGGCTCAATCGCAAACTCCACATGCCTGCCCGGCTCCGTCGCCCGCAGCTCCGTCTCGATCTTCTCCGCCATCACGCTCAGGTCTACCGGCTCGCGATGGATCGCCACATTCCTCGCGCGAGAGAGATCCAGCAGATCGGTCACCACGTTGGTGAGTCGCTTCACCGTCACTCCCACCAGCCCGGCCATCTCGCGTGCATCCCCATTCAACTGCTCTGCGGGCGCCGACTCCAGCAGATACGCCGCGTTCGTCAGCCCCTCCAGCGGGTTCCGCAGGTCATGCGCAACCGAGTAGGCAAACGCCTCCAGCTCCTGGTTCGCCTCCTGCAACTCCGCCGTTCTCTCCGCCACCCGCTCCTCGAGAATGTTCCTCGCCTCACGCACCGCTTGGTCGCGCTCCTCGATCTGCTGCAGCATCTCGTTGAACGCGTCAATCAGATCGCTAAACTCATCCTGCCGGTCTTCCCGCGGCACGCGAATGCTATAGTCCTTCTTCAGGCTCACGGCGCGCGCCGCCTCCGACAGTCGCGTCACCGGCGCCGCCAGCAGTTGGCGCAACCGGCTCGTCAAAGCCACCGAAAGCAACAGGCAGAACACCATGATCCCTGCCGAGATCAGGCTGTACAGCGCGACATGCTGCCACACCGCGGTCATCTCTCCGCGGATGACGATTATCCCGACCATCCGCCCGTTGAAGATGATCTTGTGGGCCAGCACAACCTTCTGTCGCCGTGTCCATGTATGCGATGACGCGTCTTCACTCCACGGCCTCACCTTCGGCGGCGGCGCCGCTCCAGGTCTGCGATACGTGGCCAGCACCTCTCCATCTGCCTTGGCCAGCGTCGCTGCTTCGATGTTCGGCGAATTCGACAGCGCCTCCAGCGTCGACTCCGCAGACGCCGCATCGTCGAACAGCAACGCCGACGAAGTATTCGCTCCCAGAATCTGCGCCTGCGTATGCAGCGACCGCAGAAGCTCCTGCCGCGAGCTCATAATGTACAGCGCAAGAAATGAGACGAACGCCAGCAGCAGCGCCGTAGCTCCAACCAGAACGCTCATCCGCGTCAGCTTGGAAGCAATCGAGGTGTAACCTGCCGAACGTCTCATGGAGTACTTCCTTTGGGCCCGCCTACTACATTCCGCGCTACCTTAATCAGCTCGGAGCTGACCGCGATCCTTGTTCGGTTCACGGCATTCATATTGATCGCAAATCGAACATGATCCTGCTCCAGCAAAAACTGGATCATGCCTCCATGCTCCAGGAAACCGGGAATCCCGCTCACCGTCAGCAGGTCCTTGCCCTCCAGCAGCTTCAGATCCTGCTCCATCTGGGCTCTCTCTGAATCGCTGACATAAACAATCGCGCAGCCCTGCAGGTCCTTCACCGTCTGCGTGCTCCGCGTCCGTATCGGCTGACGACTCGCGGCCTCGCTGTCATGCAGATTCTTCAGCGCTCTCTCCAGCGGGTCCTCACCCCACACGCAGATATCCAGCGATGGCGCCGAACGAATCTCGGGAGGGAAGCGCAAAAACTCCGTGAACCGCACCAGGTACGCCGCCTCAACCTCGTACTGCGTCGGCGTGCGCGCCGTTGCGACGCACTTCGGCAACCCCACCGTCGCCACCCACACAATGCAGCCCGGCAACACCGCCCGCCTGAGCCACGCCGTTCCCATCATGCGATTCACCGCTTCCAGACAACCTTTGCGTACACACTACGCCGAATCTCGACATTCGGCGCAGGATCAATTCCAAACTCTGCATGCTGCGGCTGAAAAAGATTCTGCCCCGTCACCGAAAACTCCAGCCCCTCCACCGGCGTCCATCCCAGCCGAGCATCTCCCGTCACATACGCCTTCACCTCCTGCGCCGGCAGCGCGGAGACATACCGTATCGTCTGGTCGAACTCAAAACGCTTCGGCAGATCGATCATCGACTGGATCGAACCCTGGTTGTTCGGGCTCGATCCATGCAGCGTCGTCACCGTCTGAGTATTCTTCAGCTCCGGCTTGTTCGTCAGGTTAAAACGCAGATACGAGACTGCAGCCTTGACCTGCCACCATCGCGTCACTCTGAAGTCAGGCGCAATCTCAAACCCATCCGTCGAACCGTGAATCCCGTTCTGATACGGAAAGCTCACCAACAGCGAGTTCGCAGGCAAAGGCGGCGTGCCCGGCGTTACCGTGGGATTGCCGACCGCGATCAGGTCGCCATAGGAGTTGTGAAAGACATCTACATCCGTGTAGACCGAGCGCCCAACCATGAACCGCGCGCCGCCCGCATACGTCATCACGCGCTCTGCTCGCAGCGCGCGATTCCCCAGGACTTGTGCATACACCGGCTCAGGCGTCGGAATCGCAAACAAGTCCACGCGTATGTCTTCATCTACGCGGTCCGGTGTGCGTACCGCACGCGACACCGCCGCCCACATCGTCAGATGTTCCATCGGCGTCCACAGCACGCGTGCGTTC
>DASTSJ010000190.1:0-4036 GCA_035760765.1 Edaphobacter sp.
GGCACCCTCGACCGTAAATCCGAAGGGCCTGCCGCTAAAGGGATTCCAACAGAAGGCGAAGACGCCGTATTCGCAGGGCTATAACCTGTCGTTGCAGTATCAGATCAACTCCCAGTTGGCTCTGAGTGCTGCCTACGTGGGATCGCTGGCGCGCCATATCGAAGTCAATCTCGATCCCAATGCTGTGGGTGAGTTGTTGCCGACGGGAACCACTACAGCCTCGTATGTCCCCTATCAGACTACGGCGCTTAGCGGTAACAACGTCACCATGACAGCGGCCAGCAGCAGCTACAACTCCTTCCAGGTAAACCTTGAAGAGCGGGCCGCACACGGACTGACCTTTTTGACGAACTTTGCATGGCAGAAGACCCTGACGAACGCACGTGATCCGCTGGAAGGCGACATTGGGGCATACCGTGCCGCATTCGTTCCTGGATTCGGCATCGGTCGCGATCTGGCACGTGCAGACTTCGACGTGCGCCGTATCTTCCACTTCAGCGGAACCTACAACCTTCCGTATGGAAACGGGAGAGCCTTCGGTTCAAATGCCCGCGGTCTTCAGCAGGTAATCCTGGGCGGTTGGAGTACGAACTTCGTCGCAACAGTACAGGATGGGCAGCCGTTCACGGTTGGCTGTGCTGTGGCTACGGGTGCCGGGACCGGCTGCAACGCCAACCTTGTTCCCGGATCCAATCCATATGCACATAGCAGCGTCGCACACTTCCTGAGCGCAGCGGCCTTCAGTACGCCGAGTGCTGTCACGACCATCGGTCAGACTGACTTCGCTCCCCTGGGCGGCGGACCGACCCAGGTTAGCGGTCCTCCATTCAGGAGAATCGATCTGTCTCTGTTCAAGCAGTTTCATTTTACGGAGCAGTTCTATGCAGAGTTCCGTACGGAAGTCTTCAACATTACCAACACGCCGAACTTCGCAAATCCGACCGCGCTCAACTACATCAACACAACGAACTTCGGCCAGCTCACTGCAACGCGTGATTCTCCGAATGATCCGCGTGAGATCCAATTTGCTTTGAAGGTGTACTGGTAAAACAGTTTGCGTGCAGCCGAAACGAGCTGCACGCGTCGCGGTGACGAATGAGCCAGGAATCTCGACTGCAAGAAGGCCTCCCGGTAGCCAATTCGACGGTCACAGTCCAATGGCTATAGCTTTCTTGCTCTCCATGGCTCATCGTCACGCGACAGATAAGGCTGCAACGGTTTGGACCTATCCCCCGAGTTACGCGCCGGCAGTTCGCCCCCTTCCCGGGCGCTCTACTGGCATTATTTGCAGTGCAGCGATCAGGGAAGAACGGCCACCGGGGCAATCCTCGAGGGCAATTGGAAGCTCATTGAGTTCTTCGAAGACGGTCATCTGGAGCTCTACGATCTCAAGGAAGATCCTGGCGAAAGGCTCAACCTGGCCCCGACCTTGAGCGATCGCGCGGCTGAGATGCACGCGAAACTTGTAGAGTGGCGCAAATCGGTCGGTGCGCTTCCACCGGTGCCGGACTACAACAATAGCGTTACGCCGGATGGAGTTCCTGTTTTGCTCGATCGGGCGCAGCGACTCAGACAAACTAAAACCGGCTGCATCGCAGACTGATGGAGCTCGCGAGCCGGAGCTTACGGATTTCCTTGCAGTCCCACGATTGGCAGCGAAACCGCTCTTAGCTGAGGATCCCGAGGAAGCGATCGGGCTGCACCTGCGCACCGGGAAAGGTCAGGTTGAGATCGTGCGCCTGTAGCTGTCGGTACGCGGCCTCTCCCAGGACCTGCCGGAAGTCAGTCGTGACCGCAAGATCGCGGCCTTCGTTCAACTGATCCGGCGCCAGGCCAGGCCACTTTCCGTACACGCGTCCTCCTCGAACCCGGCCGCCCATCACGAACATGACGTTCGCGTGGCCGTGATCCGTTCCCCGTGTGCCGTTCTCGCGGGCCGTGCGCCCGAACTCGGACATCGTGACTACAACCGTGTCCTCCGCCAGCGGACCAAGGTCGATCCAGAAAGCTGACAACGCTTGAGAAAAGTCACGCAGGCGATCTGCGAGCTGCCCATTGACGTTGCCCTCATTCTGATGATGATCCCAGCCACCGACGTCTGCAAAGGCTGCCTCCACGCCAAGATTCGCCTTCAGTAATTGAGCTACCTGCTTCATGCTGTCGCCGAATGCGCCCTTGGGATAATCTGCGCCGGCCAGAGGGGTGTACTGGTCAGGACGGGCTGCCGCGAGCATCTTCTCGGCCTCGAAGGTCTCGCGGCTTGCGCCACGAAGTGCACGATCGAGGCCCTGCCCATCGTCACCGCCATAGATCGCCTGAAAGCTGGCATCTGCAAGGCTTGCGCCTTTCCCGGCTCCTACGTGAAAGTCACGCACATTATTCAATGCGATGGCCGGCACCGGACCTGCCAATGTTCGCGGCATCTGCGCCGTCAGGGCGACTGCGCGAAAAGGGGTGTGGTGCCGCGGCTGCGACTCATCCTCTGCCCGCAGCGCCCGATTGAGCCATCCATCTTCGGTTGCTTTCAGGCCTGGCGTGCCGGATTCCATGTAGTCCTGAGCGTCGAAGTGGGAGCGCGTCATGTCCGGCGACCCAACAGCGTGCACGATCGCGAGATGACGCTGATCCCATAGCGGCTTAAGGCTGGACATCGCGGGGTGCAGGCCAAAGAATCCGTCAAGATCGAGCACTGCGTTCTGCGGTATGGCAATCGACGGTCGCATGGCGTAGTAGGACCGCTCGGCATGCGGCACAACGATATTCAAGCCATCCGCCGCACCACGCTGGAAGATGACAACCAGGCGGCGGCTATCCGGGGCCGCGGCCCTGGCTTGCGCGAGTACGGTGCGCGTCAGGAAGCTTGGAATAGCAGAAGTCCCGACCAGTGCCAAGGCGCCTTCGCGTAAAAATCCACGACGTGTGGTCTTCATGAGCATCCTCCGGGTCGTTCTATCTTCTTTGGAAATCGGGTGAGCCGAGCAGCAGGGCTGCTGCTGTGGAAGCCTCAGTTGGCGGCGAGGACTTCGCGGGAGGCGTGAAAGGATCACGGCGACGGCCGCCTCCTCTCAAGTTCTCTGCCATATTCACTCCGGTGAGCCGACCGTTCGTTGCCATGCTCGACGCAAAGTCAGGCGAGTTTAGATGGGCGATCACGGCGTCATGCGTGTGGGGAGAAACATGCCCGTCCAGCAGCATGGATTCCAACTGCGACTCCTGCTGATCGAGAGGCGCTCCCGTATCTCCGGGCAACGTTATCTGCACGCCGGGAACACGGTTCGACGTAAGGGCCAGGGCAAAGTTCAGCCGGTTCAGCAGCGCTTCGCTGCCGAGCCATGGGTCTGCCTTCCACGAGTAGCCATTCGGCTGCTGCACACCGTAGAGCGGCATTCCCAGACGCTCCAGAGTGTTCACAAGTGCCGTGGCATTCTGCACTTCGGCACCTGTAGCGCGGATCGAAGACACAACGAACTCCTGCGGTGTCTTCAGCTTGGTCTCGTAGTTCTGGCGCGACCAGAACTCCGGAGAGCGCGTCATCGTTTGCAAGACCTGGCGAATATCGCCATGGGTCTTCAGATATGTCTTTGCCATGCTGTCGACCAACGCGGGAGGCGGTGTATCCGATACAAACCGGATGGCCAGCTTGGTGGAGAGAAAATGCGCCGTGGCCGGGCTCTCTGCGAGGATGTGCAACATCTGCCGCCCCTCTTCCTCACCGTGCTCGCGAATCCGGTGCCCCATGACAATCTTGTCTCCGGGCTCGTGCCGCCTTTCATTGAACTCAAAGCTGCTTCCCTGCTCGACTGGCTGCACGCCCCAGCCGGTCAGCACCTTCGCCATCTCCGTGACGTCGCGCTGGGTGTAACCGCCGTTTACACCCACGGTATGCAACTCCATCAACTCGCGAGCATAGTTCTCGTTCAGCCCTGGCGCAGTCTTGCGACCGAATGCCTGACCCCGCATCGCGGCAAACGAGTGGGGTCCGACGCTCTGCTGGTTGTCGAGATACAGCAGCATGGCCGGGCTGTGGGCGACCGCC
>DASTSJ010000191.1:0-13624 GCA_035760765.1 Edaphobacter sp.
ACGCTCGAGATGGATGAGGCGACCTGGAGCCAGATTCTGGATGTAAACCTTACGGGAACACTCCGGGGATGCCAGGTCTTCGGCGAGCCGATGATGGAACGCCGCTACGGAAGAATTGTGAACATCGCCTCTCTGTCGACCTTCGTCGCGTTTCACGAGGTGGCGGCGTACGGTGCGAGCAAGGCGGCCGTGGGTGCGCTTACACGGTCGCTGGCAGTGGAGTGGGCGCCGTTTGGCATTACGGTCAACGCGATCGCGCCCGGCATCTTTCCTACAGCCTTGAACCGCAAGATCATCGACAGCCCGCGCGGACAGGAGTTACTGCAGAGGACCCCGATGCATCGGTTCGGAAAGCCGGAGGAGCTGGTTACGGCTCTGCTCTATCTGGTCAGTCCCGAAAGCAGCTTCACGACAGGCCAGATCGTCGCCGTCGATGGAGGCTTTCTCGCCAGCGGAGTCAACCAGTGAGTTCGATCTTGAAAGGGAGTTCCCGCATGAAGATCGTTGTACGAAGGATGAAGCAGTTGGCCGCGATATCGCTGCTGTGCGCCGGGGCTGCTGCCTGTCTCCCGGCGTGGGCTCAGTCTGCCGCGAAGTCCGCTTATCAGGACCCTTCGTTACCGATGGAGCGCAGGGTAGATGACCTCGTGAGCCGCATGACGCTGGATGAGAAGGCGCAGCAGCTGGTGAATACAACACCTGCTATCCCGCGGCTCGGCGTTCCAGCCTACGACTTCTGGAACGAAGGCCTGCACGGTGTAGCGCGCTCCGGATACGCAACACTGTTCCCGCAGGCCATCGGTATGGCCGCAACGTTCGATGAGCCGCTAATGAACAGCATTGGGACGGTCATTTCCACCGAGGCACGAGCGAAGTATAACGACGCCATCCGCCACGATATTCACTCCATCTACTACGGGCTGACGATATGGTCGCCTAATATCAACATCTTTCGCGACCCGCGCTGGGGACGAGGGCAGGAGACGTATGGAGAAGATCCATTTCTGACCGGCCAGATGGGAACCGCATTCGTAAAGGGGATTCAGGGAGCGGATCCCACCTACTTCAGGGCTATCGCCACGCCGAAGCACTTTGCCGTGCACAGCGGGCCGGAGAGCGACAGGCACCGCTTCAACGTGGATCCCACACCCTATGATCTTTGGGACACCTATCTTCCGGCGTTCCGCTCCACGATTGTGGAGGGTCATGCGTACAGCATCATGTGCGCCTATAACGAGGTGAATGGCAAGCCGGCGTGCGCGAGCGATCTTCTGCTGAAGGACGTTCTGCGCACGGACTGGCGCTTCCAAGGTTTTGTGACCTCCGACTGCGGCGCGATCGACGACTTCTACACTCCGATCGGCCATCACTACTCGCCCGACAAGGAACATGCCTCGGCTGCAGGAATTCGCACGGGAACCGATACAAGCTGCGGCACAACCTACAAGAGCCTTGCAAATGCTGTTCGCCAGGGCCTGATTCGGGAGGACGAACTCGACATCTCCCTGCGCCGCTTGTTTATGGCGCGGTTTAAGCTGGGCCTCTTCGATCCTCCGGATCGCGTGAAATACGCTGCGATCCCATTCAGTGAAGATATGGCGCCGGCGCATACGCAGCTGGCTTTGCGGGCTGCGCGCGAATCGATGGTCCTGCTGAAGAATGAAAATCAGGCACTGCCTCTGACAGCCAGGGCACACACGATTGCGGTGATCGGTCCCAACGCTGCAGAGCTCGATGCGCTCGAGGGAAATTACAACGCAGTTCCGAAAGACCCGGTGATGCCCGTGGATGGCATCATTCACGAGTTCCCGGCAGCGAAAGTCGTCTACGCGCAGGGTTCGCCCTATGCAGAGAATGCTCCCATCGTGATTCCGCGAACACAGCTTCGAGCAGGTGCGGGATCGAAGATCGAAGGGTTGAAGGGCGAGTATTTCTCAAACGATAGCTTTCAGGGTCAGCCTGCTGTAGTACGCGTCGACAAGCAGATCAACTTTGACTGGAACGCGGGATCTCCTGCGCCGGGGATCGATGCCCATGCATTTTCGGTGCGCTGGACGGGAACCCTGCAGGCTCCCGCACCTGGTGACTATGAGCTGACAGCCATGCTGGCTCATTGCTATCCATGCAACGACGTTGAGAACTTCACGATTCGCATGGATGGGAAGGAGCTCACGACATTTCATGTCGGCGAAGATCGCCCGTATCGCGATTCTGCGACGCCGCACTTCAAAGTTCACTTTGACGATGCGCGTCCGCATGCGTTTGAGGTGGCATATTCGCATCGCGCAAAGCTCTTCGGTGCTGGATTGACGCTGCAGTGGGTCCCGCCGGTCAAGCCTCTGCTGGAGCAGGCGAAAGAGACGATGAAGGATGCCGATGTTGTCGTGGCGTTCGTTGGGCTCTCCCCCGATCTTGAAGGCGAGGAGATGAAGGTGCATATCCCTGGATTCTCCGGTGGCGATCGCACGGATATCGGCTTGCCTGCGGCGCAGCAGAATCTTCTGAAGGCAGCCAGGAAGACCGGCAAGCCGCTGGTTGTAGTGCTCCTGAATGGGGCGGCGCTCGCCGTCAACTGGGCACAGCAGAACGCGGATGCGATTCTCGAGGCGTGGTATCCGGGCCAGGGCGGCGCGCAGGCGATTGCAGAGACGCTGAGTGGAAAGAACAATCCAGCCGGCCGGCTGCCGGTAACGTTTTATCGCAGCGTCGACGATCTGCCGCCATTTACGGACTACTCCATGGCGAACAGGACCTATCGCTATTTCAAGGGCCAGCCTCTCTACGGCTTCGGCTATGGGCTGAGCTATACGAGCTTTGCTTATTCCAACATCAGGCTGAATACACAGCATCTGAATGCGGGTGATGCGATGGTGGTCACGGCGGATGTAAGAAATACAGGCAAGGTGGCCGGGGACGAGGTGGCGGAGCTTTACCTGATTCCACCGCAGAACGGCCTGCTTCCGCGCTATTCGCTCGAGTGCTTTCAACGCCTCCATCTTGCAGCCGGAGAGACCAGGCACCTGCAGTTCACGTTGAGCCCGAGACAGCTCTCCTATGTCGATGAGAAGGGGGTGCGGGCGGTGCGCGCGGGCAGCTACGCGGTCTCAATTGGTGGATCTCAGCCTGGAGCCGGAGAGCAGCGCGTCTCCTTTCTGATCGCCGGCGAGAAGGAACTGCCGCACTAGGAGATTCCATTCGCCGTCAGCCGCGCACCACGTCGTTCAAAGGACAGCATGAAGATCACATCTGCACGACTTATCGTATGCTCGCCGGATCGCAACTTTGTCACGCTGAAGATCGAGACCGACGAAGGAATCTATGGTCTTGGAGACGCAACGCTGAATGGGAGAGAACTGGCCGTAGCGGCTTACCTGCAGGAGCATCTCCTTCCGTGTCTCATCGGGCGCGATCCCTTCGCGATTGAGGACATCTGGCAGTATCTCTATCGCGGAGCGTACTGGAGGCGCGGCCCCGTCACGATGACAGCGATCGCCGCGGTGGACGTGGCTCTGTGGGACATCAAGGGAAAGGCGTTGAACACGCCCGTCTACAATCTGCTGGGCGGGAAGAGCCGTCAGGGAGCCTTGATCTACACCCATGCCAACGGCGCGGATATTCCGAGCGCCATCGAGAGCGTACGGAAACATGTCGAGGAAGGCTACCTGGCGATTCGCGTTCAGTGCGGAGTTCCCGGCGTGTCGTCGAGCTATGGCGTGCCGAAAGGCGATAAGCCATACGAGCCTGCGGAACGCGGGCTGCCTTCGGAGTCGCTGTGGTCGACAGAAAAGTATCTCAACTTCGTTCCCCAACTGTTCAAAGCAGTACGTGAAGAGTTCGGGGAGGAGTTGCATCTTCTGCACGATGTACATCACCGGCTCACGCCGATTGAGGCTGCGAGGCTGGGGAAGGCTCTCGAGCCCTATCACCTGTTCTGGATGGAAGACCCGACGCCAGCAGAGAACCAGGATGCTTTCCGTCTGATTCGACAGCATACGGTCGTGCCGATCGCCACGGGCGAAGTCTTCAACTCCTTCTGGGATGCACATGATCTGATACGCAATCAGTGGATCGACTACATCCGCATGACGATCGTGCATGGTGGAGGCATAACGGCTCTCAAAAAAGCAGCCGACTTTGCGGCGGTGTACCAGGTCAGGACGGGATTCCACGGAGCGACCGATCTTTCGCCGGTGACGATGGCGGCGGCGCTGCATCTTGGGTTGGCCATCCACAACTTCGGCATTCAGGAGCACATGCCGCATTCCACGCTGACGGACGAAGTATTCCCGCACGCCTATCGCTTCGAGGCCGGTTATATGTATCCCGGCGATGCCGCCGGGCTTGGTGTGGAGATCAACGAAGAGCTGGCGGCAGAACATCCGTACCAGCGTGCGTACCTTCCCGTGGCCCGCAAGCTGGATGGAACCCTAACAGACTGGTAGTCCGTCTTAGGGACGAATGCCCTTGGCGTTGAGTCGAATGCTGTAAATGGAGTCCGTCGTAGTCGTGTAGAGCGTCGAGCCGTCCGTGCCTCCCCATGCGATATTTGCAGTCGCCTTGTCGGTCAGGATGGTCGCCAGGTGTTTACCCTCGGGAGAGATGATCCATACACCACCGGGACCGCCAGCGTAGAGATTGCCCTCTGTATCGAGTTTGAAACCGTCGGGTGCGCCGATCCGTTTATCGGAAGAGGCATCGACGAAGACCCTCCCCTCGCCTACAGTGCCGTCGCTCTTCACCGGGTAGCGCATCCACTTCTTCGGCTCGGAGTTGCTGACGTAGAGCCACCTTCCGTCCGGCGAGAATGCGATACCGTTGGGACGAGGGAGATCGCTGATGATGAGCTGTAGCGCGGCACGGTCTGGAACTGCGCCTGGCTTTTGTTCCACGGCATGCGGAATGCGGTAGACGCCGTTGACCTTCAACTCCTTGTGCGGATCGTTGTCGCTTTGCGTCGCCAGGCCGTAGGGGGGATCGGTGAAGTAGAGCGAGCCATCGCGCCCGTACACCAGATCATTGGGGCTATTCAGCTTTTTGCCTTCGTAGGAATCGGCAAGGATGGTCACCTGACCGTGGGGATCCATGGATTCGAAGCGCATGATGTTTCGAGCTGCATGGCCTGCGACGGTCAGCCTGCCGTGAGCGTCGAGGGTCATGCCGTTCGTGCCGGGCTCTTTACCGCCGTAGGGTTCTGCGCCGCGATATCCACTGGGCTGCAGCCATATCGAGGTCTTGCCATCGGGGGTGACCTTCCGGATGCTGTTGCTTGCGATCTCGGCGAACATCAGGTAACCGGAGTGAATCCACACAGGCCCCTCGACCCAGGTAAAACCTGTGGCCACGCGATGCCACACAGGGTTCTTCGGCAGAAGACGATCTGCGGCGGGATCCAGTCGTTCGATGCGCGCCGGTATATCTGCCGATGTGCTGACTGGCGTTTGGCTACTGTCCATGCGCAAAGGCATCACTCCGAGTAAAAGAATCGCCGGTATAGTCGCGATCGTTCGCAGCATCGAAACGTCCTCCGTGTCCGATCCGTAATCTTAACTTCTTTCGCCCATGGTGAGAGAAGCATCTCTACGGTCAATTCTGGACCGATTCACCACTGAAGCAGCACAAGCTCGGAGCAGAAGGCAGGTCCCATGGCCGCAAGGATGCTGTATGTCCCAGGAGCGCCTGGATGCACCTTGAGGTAATCCTCAAGCACTGCGAGAACCGATGCAGCGGAGAGATTTCCGACCTCGCGCAGGCTCTTCCAGGAAGGAGCGAGGGCATCCTGCGGAAGCCCGAGAGAGGCCTGCATAGCTTCGAGAACCTTAGGTCCGCCCGAATGGAAGATGTAGGTGGAGATATCATCCCGCGTCAGCTTGTTTTCGGCGAGGAAGTCCTCGACGTTGCGAAGGAGGTTTTCTTCGACGACGCGCGGTACTTCAGGGGAGAGAACGATCTTGAATCCGGTCTCGACGATGTCCCACCCCATGACTCGCTCGGTGTTGCGATAGAAGGTGGATCTCGTTGCCAGGATCTTGGGACCACGGTTGCGCCGTGCGAGTTCGGTCTCTGCTCCGGCGATCACTACGGCCGCCGAACCATCACCAAACAGCCCGCAGGAGATCAGGTTGGCAATGGACTGATCGTTATCCTGCCAGGTGAGCGAGCAAAGCTCGACGGAGAGCAGAAGAGCGTGCTGGTTAGGGAAAGCGCGCACGTAATCTGCCGCACGCGAGATGCCCGCCGCGCCTGCTACGCAGCCGAGTCCGAAGATCGGCGTGCGCTTGATGGTCTCAGGGAAGGGAAGCCGATTGATCAAGCGGGCGTCTACTGTAGGGCTTGAGATTCCCGTAACAGAGGCAAAGAAGATGGCGGAGATATCTTCCGGCCCGATCTCGGCATAGTCCAGGGCCCTGCAGATCGCCTGCTGTCCCAGTTCTACTGCTGCTTTGATCCAGGCATCGTTGGTCTTGCGAAAGGTGTCGAGCGCGGGGTACTGCTCGATCGGAAATACCGTATGCCGGTACTCTACGCCGCAGTTGGCATGCAACCGGGTGAGCAGACGAGGTTCTTCCAGCTTGTGCTGCCACCGTTCCCGAAGAGATTCAGCGATAACGGACTGGTGATAGCGATGCTCTGGGTAAGCTGTTCCTACAGAAGCGATTTGCATCGAGTGGACCTTTTCTCTCTGTTGTACTTGTGTGGCGTGTGCCGCGAAGAGCCTCTTCAGCGTACATGCTTTTACCGATCTTCCGATGCAAAAGTTTTCTGATCAGGATCAGTGAATCAAGGCAAGCTGCCGATCATAGAGCGCATTCAGAGGAAACTCTCGCTTGAGATCGATCAGGATGGACCGAGCCTCCTGCGGATGATTCTCCCGCAGGGCAGCTACGGCGAGCATCATGCGCGCAAAGGGTGCGAGATAATGCCCCTGGCTGGCAGTCAGTTTCAGCAGGCGGATCCCCTCATCCCGGCTGGTGGAGGCCCCCGTAAGGCTGAGCAGCCAACGCACGGGAGCAAACTTGAGACTGAGCATGTAATTCTCTACACCCGATGCGAGATAGGCGTCGTACATATGAGGATCAGCCTCCAAAGCCTGCTTGGAGTAGGCGCTCGCCTCCTTGCTGTAGTTCAGGGCTGCAAGGTCTTTCTTGTCGATCATCAGGGCGTAGTCGGATCGCATTCCAGAGATCAGCGTCTTCACATAGAGGGCACGCGCGTCGTGAGGATTGCGCTTGAGCGCAGCGTCGGCAAGCCCTGAAGCCTGGTCGAGGCGATCCTCGAATGATTTACGAACATTCGGGTCGGGAGAGAGCTGACTCCGGCTGTCAAAACGACTCTGATCCGCAAAGAGTTGAACGTCGATGATCTTAAGCCGCTCAAACTCGCTGAACAGCGAGGCGGCTGCGTCGGAGACGGGACCCATCGGATCCTCCGGATGATTGGACATCCACTCCTGAAATTTCGCGTGCGCATCTGCAAAGCGGAGGTTATACATGTCGCGGTAACCGTCATCCAGCGCGCTTCCGCTGAGAGGCTGTGCGCCGAAGCAGGGTAAAGAGGCACCCAGAAGAATCGCAACCAGTGCGAGAACGCTGCGTCGTGTCCATTGCTTGATCAAAGTCTCATAACCCCTGCCCGATTGCGGACCATCCCTGTCTCGACCGAATTGTTGTTCATCTCTTTATTTGACGCAAGATAAGCCCTGCAGGGGATTTAGACCTGATTATGATCGACTTTTGCTACGGCGAAGGAGCATGATTTCTCACCCGAACGGCAAAATATTGCAATTGCAATCCGATCAGTATTTATTAAGTTATTCAAAAATAATGACTTATTTTTGGCACTCCATCTGCAAATAGGTCAGCGCAGTTTAAAACAATCTGCTGGTCAAAGTCTTCTGGAAGAGGTGCCGGGAGCCCTTTATTCCAAAGACGTCTGGTAGATGGCATCAAGAGTGAGGAGATCTTCTCCTCACTCACTTTTTTGCCCAGCGATTGGTCCTTCGTGAGATTAGAGGGTAGTGGAGTCAGTCGTAAGCTGACGCGTAAATCGATCCAGCAGGTAGTTGATCGGAGTTGCGACGGGCTGTGGACAGGAGTTGGCGAGGATCTTGAAGCGGTCGCGATCTTCCGGTTCCAGGATCTTGAACATGTAAGCCAAGGCGAAAAAGATCGCAGTTGAGACGAGCGACCCGGCGATGAGCCCCGGCAAGGGCGCCAGCCGGCTTGCGAGCCCGTATGCAGCGAGGGAAGCGATACCGCTAATGGCTGCGATCTTGAAGAAGAAGCCCCACGGCAGCCGGATTTTGTAGAGCACGATGCCGATCGTCCACATCGAGATCACTGCGGTGAACTGGGCCGCGCCGCTGCCAAGGCACGCTCCAAGAGCGCCATGGGCGGGGATCAGGATCCAGGCTACACCCACGTCAATGAACGAGGCGACAATCGTTGTGATGATGAAGTACTTCTGCTGATCGAAGCTCTCAAACATGGTCTGGATCGGCCCGAGGAAGGCCTTGGGAAGGCAGAGCACAGGTGCGACCGAGGCGACGAACAGAGCTCCTTCATATTGCTTGCCGTAGAGCACCATCAGAACCGGTGCGGCCAGCGGCATGGCGATGATGTGCAGCGGCAGAGAGACCATCGCCAGATATCGGGCTGAGGCAGCCGCCATGGCCGGAAGCCTGGAACGGTCACGGCCGTACTGGGCGTAGATACTGGCACCGCTGGCGGAGGCAAAGATGGTGGGGAAGATCAGCAGGCGTTCCGCCAGGCTGAAGGCGACGGAGTAGAACGAGAGCTGACGGATATCCGGGGTCAGATGCTTCAGCAAGAAGAGTTCAGAGCGGTCCCAGACGACAAGTGTCACCAGCATGCCTGTAAGGCTCTGTGCCGCGAAGCTCATCATGCGGGCACGCAGGTCAGCGGGAGGATGAGCATGGCCGCTCTTCCACCGGTTGATGCGCCGGAAGGTCGGGAAGAGCCGAACCAGGAAATCAACCCACTTCATGGCGAACATCGCAAAGGCAATGCCGTTGACTCCCCAATTGAGAACGACTGCCAGAAGTGTAAGAACAAAGTAGGTGGCGGTAGAGGCCAGAGACCCCGGAAGATTCGCTGAGAGAGTCTCCGCCGCGACGTTTGCCTGCGCCGAGATGAAGTTACTCATCGACGGCAGAATCCCAACGACCAGCAGCAGGGCGGCGATGCGATAATCCGCGGGGGCGTCATAAAAGACCCATACGACCGCGCCTAGAGTAGCGACGGTGGCAAGCAGGGTCTGAATGGTGAGCGTTCGGAAGTAGATAAAGCGGGCGGTGGTGAAGTCGCCTCCGCCGAGATATTCCGCCATGTACTTGCGCGTTGTGACGGGGATTCCGACGGAACCCAGCTGGCTCACAATCCCTGTGATCCAGGTGACGTAGATGATGTAGCCCATCTTCGCCGGTCCGAGTGCTCGGGCGATGGCGATCGAGGTGATCAGCGAAGTTCCAAAGCCGATCAGATTTTCCAGCCCATACCAGGCTGTATTGCGAGCGATTGTCTTTGTATTCACACGGCTTCCAGAGCGATAGGGGCCGGACCGCTCTCGTAGAGACAGATCCGGCCGGGGAGAGATGCGTTTAGCTCAACTGGCCGAGCGCCTTTTCGGCGTCTTTTGCGGTCTGACTGTTGGGTGCAAGGCTGACTGCTTTCTTCAGATGAAGCGTAGCATCTGACGTGTCGGACAGTTTGCTGTAGGTCAGACCCAGGTGATAGTGCAGGGCTGCATCGTTGGGGCTGGCCTTGACAGCGTCTTCCAGCAGATCGCGTGCCGAGGTGTAGTTTCCCTTGTGATAGTAGGCCCACGCCAGCGTATCCGCAGTGCTTGGCGAATCTGGCATGCCGCGGCGCGCAACCTGGGCGAGCGAAAGCGCTACGTCGATATTCTGTCCGGTTTCGATCATCAGGTAGGAGAGGTTGTTGGAAGCCACAGGCTGATCCGGCTGAATCTGGAGCGCCTTCTTATAGGCGTTGATGGCCTGATCGCGATTGCCCTGCGCCTCCTGGAGAGTTCCAAGGATGGTAAAGCCCTGGGCATCGTTCGGGTGCTCGTTGGTCCACTGCTGCCACTTGGCAAGCGCCTTGCCACGATCGCCGCTGGAGATGACCGCGCGGGTGTAGACGACCGCAGCGACAGGGTCATTGGGATTCATCTGCACGGCCTTTTCAGAGGAAGCCAGGGCGCCGGCGGTGTCTCCGTTGGCGCCCTGCAGCTGCGCCAGCAGGCTGTACATATCGCCGTTCTGCGGGGCCTTCGCGATCTGTTGCTGCACCCGGGCGATCGCCTTGGGGATCTGTTTTTCAGAGGCATAGCTCGCAGCCAGAAGACGAAGCGCCGCTGACGAGTTCGGATCATGCGTCAGACTCTGCTCGAGCATGTTCCGCGCCTCGGGAATGTTCTTCTGGATCAGGCGAAGCTTCGCCATCTGCAGATAGCTGTCCGCATTATTGGGATCCATCTTGATGGCTTCTTTGAAGTCAGCCTCGGCCTTGTCATAGAGCTTCTGGTTGCCCTCTGCCATGCCGCGCCACAGGTATCCATTCGGAGACTGAGGCGTGGATGCGATGGTCGCATCTCCCAACTGGGCCAGCGTGGTGTTGTCGCCGCGGCTGATGGAGATCTGCGCCAGTCCCTGCTGGGCCTCGGAGCTGCGGGGATTAAGACGGATCGCATCCTGGAATGCCTGCTGCGCCAGGCGCGTATCGCCCTTCGTGGATGCGGCGCGACCCAGCCAAATCTTCAGTTGAAGGTTGTCAGGGTTCGCCTTCGAAGCCTTTTCGAGGGTGTCAACGGCCTCTGCCGCCTTTCCATCGTTGAGCTGCAGCATCCCGTTCAGCAACGCAACCTGCGGAAGCTCGCTGTCGGTCTTGGCGAGCTCTTGCGCGATCTCGCGAGCCTTGTTGATATCTTTCTTAGCGATCAGGAGACGAGCATACGCAAGCTTCAGCGGAATACTCTTAGAGTGGCTGGAGACCAGATCGGAGTAGACCTGAACACCGTGATCCACCTGGTTGGTCCTGAAGTAGTAGGTCGCCAGCATATCGGTGGCGGCTGCATCGTCAGGAAGTTCGTCGGCAGTCTTGCGGAGAACTGCCTCAGCCTTGGCCGTATCGTTCTGGCGCATGTAGAGATCAGCCAGGCTGGATCGTGCGATCACATTTTTGGGATCGGCAGCGACAGCCGCGTTCATCTGCTCAAGAGCGCCGTTCAGGTCGCCGTTCTTCTGCAGCATATTGCCCAGCACGATATGCGAGGCCACGTTCTTGTCGTCGAGAGAGACCGCTTTGCGGAGCTCCTGCTCTGCCTGGGACGCCGTCGAAGGATCGGACGCGAGAAGAACTCCAAGCGTCGTGTGGAAGGATGCGCGGTTGGGATCGATCGAGAGCGCCTTCTGGATCTGGGTGAGAGCCGTGGCGCGGTCTCCCTTGCGGGCCGCGATCGCCGACTCCAGAGCGTAGGCGTCGGCGTTGTTGCTGTCCTGCGAGAGAACGGCGTTAGCCTGCTCGGCTGCTTTGTCCGGGGCGTTACCGGCCAGCAGCAGATTTCCCAGTTCGATGCGCGCCGCTTCATTATTTGGAGCCAGATCCACCGTGCGCATCAGCTCGGCATAGCCCGTCATCACCGATCCCTGCTTCAGGTAGACCTTGGCCAGCTCAAAGTGAGCGTCCGCAAAGTTGCGGTCGACCTTCAGCGCGTTTGAAAACTGGATGGTCGCCTCTTTGTACTTCCCCTCGTTGGCGTAGCGCTTTCCGCTTTCCAGGTACTTGTGCTTCTGCTTGTTGGGATCGCGGGAGCAGCCGGTCGCGAAGCCCAGCGTGAGCGAAGCAGCAATCACCGCGGCAGAGATGCGAACTTTAGCGGAAGTCCGGAAGATTTTCATTTCACCTTTCCTCTTCGATCGTCCATCCTCGTGGTGTCTGCCGAGGTGGATAATTTTTTTCGCCAGAACCCTTCAAGAGGACATGGCGTTTCGTTCGTGTACGTCTTCAGTCAGGGATGAACTGGGACAGATATGGAGTCATATGCGTCGTAAAGTCGACTGCTCGCTTGCGGGCATCAGAGACCTGTTCGGAGCGGGCAATGGGAGTAATGACGCGAACCAGCGCACCGTCGGTGCGGTTGTAGCGGATCGCGTCTGCCAGCATGTAGGCCTTGGCCTTGTATTCGTTGGCGATGCTGCGGCCGTGCGCCTGGTACCAGTAGATAACGAACTGCCTGGTTTCGCCGTTGTTGATGATGTACTCTCCCACGTTGAAGTCTTCGCCCCGGATGTCCTGAATGTGGGTGTAACGCGAGGACTCAAAGGTCCAACCGGCTCCCGGAAGACAATGCTGGGGAGAGTGGATGGACTGTCCGGTACGCTGGGTCGCGAAGTACCCGATGAAGAGTCCGACGGGGTAGGACGCAGGAGAGTTCGTCGATACGGTCTGCACTGGCGGCGGAGCATAGACACGATTCAGGAAGTCACCCTTCCCGAGCACAGCCAGCACATCTTCGTCGAGTGGAATGTCCTGCGAGGTCATGCCGTCGATGACAGTGGGCATCTGGCTGAGTGGCATGCTGGGAGGCACGTTGTCAGCATCGCCGCGGTGAACCAGCAGGACAAGAGTCACAATCATCAGAGCGGCAACGGTCCAGAATCGGGTCTTCATGCGGTTGCTCCCTCCCTGGGCGGCGCAACGATGCGCATGATGCGGTGAATTAGATAGAGACATCCAAGCGAGATGACGAACATGACCCATCCGGAAAACTCATGGAAGAAGCCCAGTGCCTTAGTGGGGTCCCAGTACTGAACACAGAGTCCGGTTCCCACGATTCGGATCGCGTTCGCTGCGACCGCGATGGGAATGCTTGCAAGGGCTAGAATAAGCCTTCGCCGGGTCGTCTTCTCCAGGAAGTAGCCGTAGAACACCGCCAGCGTAAACAGGCTCATCAGGGAGCGTATGCCGCTGCATGCCTCGGCAACTTCAAGTTTCATCACCGGCAACTGAATTACGTTGCCCTCCTGCAAGGTGGGAACTCCGAGCAGAGGCAGGATGCTGCTGGCCAGCTTCGAGGCAAGAAGCTGCAGTGGAAACGTAATCTGATTAAAGATGATCGCTGGAAACGGGATCGCCAGCAGCAGGACCAGAACGGGGAAGCGGAGTTGCCGCAGCATGGCCCTTCCCAGGAAGGTCCAGATCAGCCCGCTGAGCAGGAGAACGAACGAGACCCGCGAGGTGAAAAGGTCAACCCCGTAGACTCCGAAGATCAGGATGAGCAGTCCCAGGACAACGACCGGAAGGCCTGCCCAGCTCGGCCGAATCGGCGTTGCGGCAATCTTCCGCCGGTTATCCCAGATCAGGAAGATGGAGAACAGCGGGACCAGGAAGCCATGCGAGTAGTCAGGGATGTTGTACCAGTCGACGACCAGCTTTATCGCAACGCGGTAATAGAGTGCGATCAGCAGAAGTGCCAGAATCGAGCCGGGAAGCCACAGGTTCCGGGGTATCCCGACGCGCGTGTTGCTCATGGGAAGCGGTTCGAGGCCCGGTAGGACCTGCTGAGAGAGCTGTTCGTTTTGCAAGCTGCCGGTCACCATTTCTAG
>DASTSJ010000192.1:0-5204 GCA_035760765.1 Edaphobacter sp.
GGGGAAGAGCTTTGGGGCGTAGGTTCCGAAGAGCTTCACGTTGTGGGTGATGTCGTAGTCAGCACGGCCATAAGCGAAGCGATTGTCGTAGGGGTACTGGTCGATGTAGTAGTCCTGCGATGCCGTATCCATGATCCTGCCCCAGCGGTACTGGCCATTCAGAGAGAAGCTTCTGCTGAAGGTGTGCCGGACCTCTGCGAGGAAGGCGTGCGAGCTGGCGGTGGCGTCGTTGGAGAAGTAGCTGAAGTTGCTGATCGATGGATTCAGATTGGGATAGTAGATCCAGTTGAGATTGTTCTGCCGGGTGTAGTGGCGTGACAGACTGCCCTGGTAGCCGGCGCTGACGATCCAACTCGAGGTGAGGGCGTACTCAATACCGAGCGAGGTTTTGTAGGTGAGGGGAGTTGGAAGGTCCTGCTGGATGCCGACGATCTGGAGCGGAGCTCCCCCGATGGGCAGACCATTGGAGCCGAAGGTCACGATGGCGGCGGGGTTGGATGGATAGCCGTTGATGTCGGTTGCGCTGCCGGAGGCGGCATACTGCACGCCGGGGCAGTTGGTCAGCGCGGTGTCCTTACACACAGCGTTGACGTTGGTGACGAGCGGCGGATTGGAACGGCCGTTCAGCGTGATGGCCTGCTGCATGCGGTTGTAGGCGATACCGAAGCCGCCGCGTACTACCGCGAGATGCGTTGACGAGGGATTGATGGAGTAGGCGAAGCCGAACTGCGGGCCCCAGTTGTTGCGACTGGTCTTGTAGAGATCGCCGCCGACCTTCATGGTGACGTCGGTCAGGGTTCCTGCGCCGGTTCCGAGCACTGGATTGCTGAGCTCGTTGTTCTTCTCGGTCGTGGGGGTGAAGTACTCCCAGCGAAGGCCGACGTTGAGGGTAAGATTGGCGTTGACGCGCCAGTCATCCTGCACATACCCGGCGTAGATATACGACCGGATGTGTTTGGTTGCGGAGGTGGGAGTGCCGGTACGCGGATCGAAGTTGCCATTCAAGAGGCGCGGGCGATCGTTAGCGAACTCCCACAGGTTGCGGAAGGTGTAGGCGGGAATGGCGCCGAAGGTCTGGGTGTCGTTGTCGAGCTCACGGTATCCGTCGAAGCCCATGCGGATGTTGTGCGAACGCCAGGTCTTGGTGAGGGTGTCGCGCAGGTTGTAGGTGGTCTGCGCGAAGTTTCCGGGGCCGGGTGCGCCAAAGTATTGGAAGTCTCCGGAGCCGATTGCACCCATGGTGTCGAGGCTGCCGCGCGGCAGACCGAAGGGCTCCTGCGGGTTGGATGCGAGCTCGTTGAAGTACCAGCGAACGCCGTTGAGCCGGAACTCATTGAGCAACGTCGGAGAGAAGATGTGGTTCCAGAGCGCGGCCTGCGTGTAGGCGAGCCGATTGGTGTGCCACAGATTCGCAGATCGATTGGGACCGTTGATGGATGTAGTTGAGGTGGGGACCCAGTAGACGGTGTAGGCGATGAGATCGCGGGGATTGAGCTGCCAGTCGAGGCGGCCATTGAACTGCTGGTTGGTCGCTGTGCTGGGGTTCGCGGTGTTGACGTAAAAGAGATCGGGGACTCCGTCGAAGCCGCCGCCGATTCCAGGAGCATTGTTGCTGACATAGCTGGGATCGGAGGTGCCGAGCGCTGTGGGAAGCGGCGAACCTACGTCGATAGCGGTTCCGCCCTTGTAGGGTACGGTGCGGCAGTAGGCAGCACTGAGGCCCGCGTACGAACAGTTAGAGATTGAGGTCACAGACTGATAGTTGACGCTCTCACCGGGATAGCCGGTGATCGCCGCCGAGACACCGCCCTTCTTCGCCTGCGCGACGAGCTGGTCGTACTCCGGTGTCTCGTACCAGTGCGTCGCCTGATCGCGTCCGCTGTTGCGGAGTTCTTCGTACGAGAAGAAGAAGAAGATGTGATCTTTCCACACTGGACCGCCGATGCTGCCGCCGATCTGGTTGAAGCGATTGTTGTCGCGCAGCAGGCGATCGCGGTCGCCTTCGGAGCCGGGTCCGTTCCATCGCTGATAGGCGTTCAGGCCGGGACGGTGGAACTTGATAAAAGCGCTTCCGTGGAACTGGTTGGTGCCGTTCTTCGAGACGATGAGGACCTGCGAGCCGCTGTTACGGCCGACGGTGGCGTCGTAAGGGCTGGTCTGCGTCTGGACTTCTTTGACCGACTCTTCGTTAGGCGTGATGACGGCGCCCCCGCCCCAAGCGAGGGAGTTGACCTGGCTGCCGTCGATCTGGAAGGAGTTACCGGAGACGCGAACGCCGTTTCCCTGCGTCTGAGCGCGATTTTCTACGGCGAAGATACTGCTGGAACCCGAGCTTCCGCCGATACCTCCGTTGCCGGGAAGCGAGTAGCTTTGCCCGCTGCCGCTCTGCGAGCCGTCACCGAGCGAGCCCGGCGCGAGGCGCAGGAGCTGGTAGGGATCGCGATTGGAGGAAGGCAGCGTCTGAAGCTGTTCTGCGCTGATGGTGCCGGAGATGGTTCCGGTGGCTGTGTTGATAGCAGGGGCGGTATCCGTGACCGTGATGGATTGCTGGCCACCTTCGGCTTCGAGAGAAACGTTGAGTCCCTGCATGGTTTCGCCGACGATGCTGACATTGTCGACGGTCTTGGGCGCGAAGCCTTTGGCCTCAACAGTCACGGTATAAGGCGCGGGGGCAAGGCGGTTGAAGGTGTAGTTGCCGGCGGCGTCGGTTGTGCCCTTCTGGGTCTGGTTTGTCTCTTTATCCACGATGGTGACGGTGGCTCCGGGGACGACGGCTCCGGATGGGTCCGTCACGGTGCCCTGCAGTCCGGCGCGGTATTGAGCGTGGGCATACCTTGCCGGAAGACACAGAAGGGTGAGCGAGGACAGAAGGAAGACGAGGAAATGCCTTGTGGAATGGGGGATATTGCGGTGGGTTTTCATCACTGCTCCTGAAAAGGGAGCGGTCCTACGTGCGTGACCGATACTCCGGTTGTGCTGTTTATCGTGACCGGCAGATGTGCGTCGTTCGGGTGCAGACCTATGCCGGGGAACCTTGGCTCCTGGAGAGCCAGGCAAGGCTTACTGTCCTAACCCGGGAGATCGTGCGAGAGGGAGGATGCAATGGCACAACAAATGCCAAAGGACGCGAGTCAAATGCCGATTTCATGCGCGACGTTTGTCCATCCGTCGCATTTCATGAGTTCTTCCCCATAAGAGATGCAGAAAAGGGCTACCGGGTCGGTTGACGGGAGCAAAATATCTCGAGGCGTAACTCTAACTACACCAAGACAAAGAGAGAGTCAGCGCTACCGGCAGCAGCGAAAGCCGATGTTGGAGCTGGAACTGTCCGGTGTGTTCGAGCTGCGGGCGGCGACGCGGTAGCGGTTGCAGTAGGACTTGTGGCAGAGAAACGATCCGCCCTTCATCACCTTCGCTGTGCCGGTCGGAGGACCAGTCGGATTGTCCCGTCCCGCAGTGCGATGGTATTCGGTGTCGAACCAGTCGGCGCACCACTCCCAGGTGTTGCCAGTCATGGAGTAGAGACCAAACCCATTGGGCGGGAAGGCATCGACTGGACTGGCTCCCTTGTACCCGTCGTCTCCGGTGTCTTCACGCGGGAACTCGCCCTGCCATATGTTGCAACGATGCTCGCCGTTAGGACGCAACTTGTCTCCCCAGGGGTATAGCTTCTGGACGAGGCCGCCGCGTGCGGCGTACTCCCACTCGGCTTCGGTAGGAAGCCTCTGACCGCTCCAATTGCAGTAGGCCTGCGCATCGTTCCACGAGATATGGGAGACCGGATAGTTACCCCGGGTCTTGATGTCCGAGCCAGGCCCTTCGGGGGCATTCCAACGTGCTCCCGGAACCTTGCACCACCATGGCGCGGCAGCCACCGTATCTTCGACCAAAGCATCGAAGCGCGAAGCCGGAATGTGGGACCAGAAGACAAAGGACCAGCCAAAGACCTCAGCCTCGGTCTTGTAGCTGGTGGCGTCGACGAACTTCTGAAAATACTCGTTGGTGACGGGATACCGATCCATGAGGAAGGGCGCCACGGTGACTTCGCGAATCGGGCCTTCTCCATCGCCGGGAAAGGCATCCTCGTAATCGGTGCCCATCAGGAAGCTGCCGCCTGCCAGCGGAACCATGCGCTCGAGAATCTCTGCAGGCACTTCGGTCGCCTGGCGTGGTTGAAGGACGGGAGATTCGGCTGCGCGTTCCGAGGCGGGAGTGCAGCAGGGTTTGGCGGGATTGTTGCCGGACGGCGTAGAGCAGCTCATCGGATCCTCTTGTAGATTCAAGTCTAGCGCGTCGCGGTAGGTTCTTGAAGGATGGATCCCGAGGGCTACCTTTGAGAGATCCCGCAGACTGACAGCTATGGCGGCGCTGGGTTTCAAGATGCGTTCAAACAAATGTTTTATGCATGGTTGTGTAGAGTGCAGGGATTTCTTTTGTAAGTGAGACACGATGAAGACCAGGCGAGATTTTCTGAAGATTGCTGCTGCGGTTGCCGGTTCCACGGTATTGCCGCCATCTATTGAACGGGCACTTGCGATTCCCGCAGACCGGCGTACGGGAACGATCCAGGACGTGGAACACGTTGTGATCCTGATGCAGGAGAACCGCTCGTTCGATCACTACTTCGGATCGATGCGTGGCGTGCGCGGCTTCAATGATCCGCGGCCGGTCCTGCTTCCCAATGGGCGGCCCGTCTGGTACCAGCCCACGGCGAAGGTAAAGAGCAGTCACTACCACGATCGCGGGCTTTCTCCGGAGGCGAAGTACGTTCTGCCGTTCTACATCAACCCGCAAAGAACCACGGAGTTTCAAGCGGGCACAGACCATGGCTGGAGCAGCGGACATCTTGCATGGAACAACGGCCACCACGATCAGTGGGTCAACCAGAAACAGGATGTGCTGACGATGGGCTACCTGAAGCGCGAGGATGTCAGCTTTCACTATGCGCTTGCCGACGCGTTCACGATCTGCGACTCCTACTTTTGTTCGGTGCATGCAAACACGTGTCCGAATCGCATCTACATGTGGTCGGGAACGATCGACGCACAGAACGCTTATGGTTCGAAGCCGAACGGGCCGGGATTCGATGAGCGGCACCATACCAACGGATACACATGGACGACGTATCCGGAGCGACTGGAGAAGGCTGGCATCTCGTGGAAGGTGTACCAGGGCGGGAGCGGTGTTCCGGGCGAGCCGACTGA
>DASTSJ010000193.1:0-2784 GCA_035760765.1 Edaphobacter sp.
CGTCCAGCTACGGCCACATCTTTGAGCACAGACCGAACTGGCTCCGAGGATGGGAGGGCTAAGGTTAAACAAGCTGTGAACGGGGCGCTCCTGTTTATGGCTGACGGCAGCACGCGTGAGTTGATCGAGGAGTCGGCGCGCCTGACTGTCGACGGCAGTATCGATGGCCAGTTTCATGTCAAGGACGATCTCCACGACATCAGGGGATCGGTGACCTGCTTTACGATCGAGGATGAGGAGGTACGAATAGCAGGTCAGGTGCGCGAAAGTAATTCTCCCTACGTAGCGGCGGGCACCTACTTGGCTTGGACGCAAGTGGACAATGATGCGCGGGCCAAGAATGATGCAACGAAGGGCGGCCGGCCGAGAACGCCGGATATGACAAGTCAGGTGGTTCTGGCTGATGCCGGTTTGGCGTCATTGCAGTGCGCCACCGGACTGAATCTCCCACTCTTACCAGCGATTGCGGGGGCGGTGGAAATTCACCCAGAGTCACACCGCTGAGCGTCAAGGCGATCGAAGCGCACGGCGCACGCCAAAGCCATCTGGTCGCGTGCGCCGAAGTGTTCAAACATCCATCTGATCGATTCGCCCAGGTTTCTCGGCCGCGGATCATTGTGGGTCGAACCTTCAGTAAAGCTCTCGGCCCCAAAGCCTCCTGATCGCAGACTGCGCTACCACCGGAACATGCCACCCGGAAGGGCGCCCAGGGGGATATTTCAATTCACGAGGCGTCACTGGCGTAGCTTCGGTGAGTTCGGTCATGATAGTCGCAAGATGCGCTGTCGCCTTGGGAGTGGCGTGAATAGAGGCCACTCGCTTAGAGGCTTCACGGCTCATCTCAGCTCGTCGAGCAGGATCGTTTGCCAGGCACTCTATCCTGCGTGCCGCCACGGCCGGAGCGCCAATCGGTAACAGAAATCCGTTGACACCGTCGGTAATCAGTTCTTGCATACCAGGAAGCGAGGTGACTACGGGAACTGCTCCCAAGGCCATCGCTTCGAGCAGGGCGATTGGCTGACCTTCGACTTCACTAAGCATCACTAGAATGTCGAGGTTTGCCACCTCCTCGTTCACCCTTTCGGGCGATATCCAGCCTGTGAAGCGGATAGCATCAGGAGCCGAAAGCTCGCGGCGGACCCCACCTTCGAGCTCACCTCGATCAGGTCCATCGCCGATGAACACGAATTCGTAGGGCACCTCGAGCCGCTCGAGCTCCTTCAACAGGGGAATGAAATCGAGAATGCGCTTTTCCGAGTGCCACAGTCGGCCAACGTATCCGATGCGGACAACGGAGTCGTTTCGCCTCTTGTCCAACGGGTTTTCGGGGCAGGGCACGGGATAATACAGTCTCTTGATTCTGCGTGAGTCGACTACTTCGCTCATGCGACTGCGCATTGCGTCACTCACGACTCCAACTGCATCGCAAACGTCTCCATCTTGCCTAAATCGTACATACTCGGATGGTATATCGACGTGTACGATATCGAGATATCGCGTCTTGCGATTGCCCGAGTGCCGAAGGAGACGAACTGCGAGGGGCGCAGCTGCCATCGAGCACCCAATCAGTACGTCTGGCATGTAGCGCTGAACCGCGCCGGCGACCTCTTTAGCGACGCGCTGCCACGAGTACGAAATGGGCAAGATCTCCATATCACAGGGCCAGTCACTCGGATCGAATCGCAGAGATCGCGACCCTGTAACCACTAACCGGCAGTCCCAACCCAAAGCTGGTAACATCTCGCAGGAGCGACGCATGAAGATTACCGGGCCGCTCGTCCATGAGCCTGGGCAGAGAAACAACGCACGAGCAGAGGTCATGTTCAACGTGACAAGTGAATAGCTATCGTGAAGCGATTGGAAGGCACCGCGGTTGATACGAAGGGGATCAACCAGCGCACCTACGTGTCGGATTGCCGTATCTGCCACGCCTTATCGAGGGCGCTCGCGAGGATTTGCGCACTGCTTCTCGCAGAAAAGGCGTCGAAAGCAGAACGACTCACGCGAGACGCATCGAAATGGCCAGCGAAATCTCTGAATTCCGTGAGCTTCGAGAGGAAGTCTTCTTCGATCCGACCGAGGTCTGTGTCCCCTTCAAAAGAGAGGACCTGGCCGGCTCCGGTGTCTCGTAAGAAGCCAGCGGCAGTGCTCCTGCTGTGCAACACAGCAAGAACCGGTTTACGGGACAGAACGGCCTGGTAGACCTTCGATGGCGTGTAGTGAGGTTCGGTGCTCCCCAGGACGAAGACGCCATCAGCGCGAGAGAGGTGTGTCAGGACATCCAGATAGGGAATCCGGGCTGGGTACTCATATACCACGGAGCGCCACAACCCATAACGTTCGGCAAGCGGCCGAATGTTGTAGCCTTCCTTGTCATCCGGCGCTCGACCGCTCCCAATGAAGTGGAATTCGACATCCACAGCGGATGACCGATTGTTCGCAATGGCGCGAAAGACTCGGTCGAGAGGCTCATAGGCCTTCGGAAGCATTGCGCCAGCGTAGACAAACCGAAATGCATTCGAGTGAGTCGGGAACAGATACGGTGTGAGGCCAAGAGCCTCCGCTGCCCTGTGGTCGGCTTCGTCTCCGCCGTAGGGCATTGCCGCGGTGACCACTCTCCCGCGTAGGTGAGAGTTGCGGTTGAAGACACCATCGTAATAGCCCTCAGCGACGCCAGTGATCAGTGATGCGTGCTTCACGGCAACGGGCTCCAGAATCTCGCCGAGTTTCCGACTCACCCAATGCTTCGTCAGCGGCCGCTCGCTGCCGGGCCACACGTGCACC
>DASTSJ010000194.1:0-4005 GCA_035760765.1 Edaphobacter sp.
TCCGCTTGCCCTGCTGGGACTGCTTGGGCAGAAAGCCGCCTACGCTTCAGGATCGAGGAAGAGCCTCCGGGGATGGATTGCGGTCGCGGCCCTTCTGCTGATTCAGGTGGAGTGGGCGTTTTACCTCACGAATACCTAGGAGAAGAGTCCGGCCCCCGGTATGAGGCCGGTCTGGTCTGCTACGCCGGTGTGAGCTCAGGCTTTCCAGCTGTCCGCTCGAACATCTCCTTGATCGATTGCTCGTAGGGCGCACGCAGTACGCCATGTTCCGTGATGATGGCGGTGATGTACTTTGCCGGGGTTGCGTCGAAGGCGGGATTCTGGATGGCCGCACCGTTTGGCGTCATCTGCTTCCCGTTCGAGTGTGTGACCTCGGTGGCCGAGCGCTGCTCGATTGGGATGGCGTCTCCGTCCGGCGTATTGACATCGATGGTCGACAGCGGAGCGGCGACGTAGAACGGGATGCCATGCTCCTTGGCGAGAACGGCGACAGAATAGGTGCCGATCTTGTTTGCCGTATCGCCATTGGCGGCGATCCGGTCGGCTCCGACGATGACGGCCTGGATCTTACCCTGGCGCATCAGTGAGCCGGCCATATTGTCGCAAAGGACGGTGGTGGGGATGTTGTCGTGCAGAAGCTCCCACGCGGTGAGGCGCGCACCCTGCAGGTAGGGGCGGGTCTCGTCGGCGTAGACGTCGATTTTGTGGCCGCGCTCGACCGCGGCGCGGATGACTCCAAGGGCGGTGCCGTAGCCGCAGGTGGCGAGAGCACCCGCATTGCAGTGGGTTAGGACGGTGCCTTCCTGGGGAAGCAGAGCGGCGCCATGGGCTCCCATGGACTTGCAGGCAGCGATGTCCTCGTCGTACATCTGCTGGGCTTCCTTGATGAGCGCGGCCTTGATCTCAGGGATCGAACTGCCTGCCTCGGCCAGCGCGTTGTACTTGGCGCGCATGCGGTCGATGGCCCAGAAGAGATTGACGGCGGTGGGGCGGGTCTCGGCAAGCGTTTTGGCGATCACCGCGACCTCGTCGTTAAGGGTGGCTATGCCGGTTGCCTTCGACTGGCTGACGCCGAGGGCGAAGCCCATCGCGGCGGAGACTCCGATGGCGGGTGCCCCGCGGACGATCATGTCGCGGATGACGGCTGCGACCTGCTGGTAGTCGGTGGCGAGGACGTAGGTCTCCTCGAGGGGGAGCTTGGTTTGATCGAGGAAGTTGACGCCTTCAGGGAGCCATTCGAGGGTGGGAATCATGTCCCTCTTAGTTTATCGAACTCAGGAGCGGATGGGGTCCACCCAGCGAAGGCGTTTGTCCAGCCCGGCGTTCCAGAATGCCTCCTGGATGACCTGCCGGGACTCGGTGAAGTGCGCCCAGCCTTCGAAGTGAAGGGGCACGATGGTGGCCTCGGGCATAGCTTTTGCAACCTCGATGGCGTCCTCGGCGGTCATGGTCAATGGCGCCGGGCCTGCTGCCTGCACGCGTGCGGCTCCCATGTTCAGGACGGCGGTGGATACGGGAATCCACCGGGCGACCTCGGCTACGCCTTCGTACCAGACGGTGTCACCGGAGAAGTAGAGCGCGCCATCTGTGGGGTCATCTTTGGGCCGGACAGCGAAGCCGACGACGGGGCCGCTTCGGCCTTCGCACCCGACCGGACCGTGGCGTGCCGGAGTCGCGGTGACCAGCAGGGGATAGCCTTCGGGAGTGGTGATTTCGACGGTCTGCCAGGGAACGAAACCGACGGCGTTGCCGCCGAGTCGCTTTGCACCTTCGGCGGTGGTGAAGACGGACTTTGCGCGCGATAGCATCTCGCGGCCGGCGTGATCGAGGTTGTCGAAGTGCTGATCGTGGCTGAGCAGGATGTAGTCGATGGTGCCAAGATTATCGACGCTGACCTGCGGGTCGCTGATCTTGTGCAGCGTAGTGGGACCGGCCACGTAGTCACCGCCAGCAGGATCGAAGGTCGGATCGGTGAGGAAGCGCAGGCCGTGAAAGTTGATCAAGGCAGTCGGGCCTCCGACGTAGACGATCTCTGGCTGGCTGCTCATCCCTGAGGTCCTCTTAGAGCAATATGCGCTGCCCGGACGTCGTTTGCAGTGAAAACAGAGTAGAACGGAGCGTGTGGGGCGGCGGCTTCGATGTTTGCGCGGCCTCCCTGTTCGCGGTCTACGAGGCAGAGGACGCCGATGACGTTCATGCCGGCCTGCTGGGTAGCCTCGATGGCAGTGATGGTTGAGCCGCCGGTGGTGCAGACATCGTCGACGATGACGACGTGGGCGCCGATTCTGTGAAAGCCTTCGATGCGGCGTCCTGTACCGTGGGTCTTTTCGGCTTTGCGAACGAGGAAGCCGTGAACAACCTCGTGATCGTGTGGCGCGCGGTGATGGTGCTGATAGTAGTGCCAGGCGCTGGCAGAGGCAGTGTTCGAGACGAGCGGATCGGCTCCCATGGTGAGGCCGCCGACGGCTTCAGCCTGCGGGAAGTGCTGGCGGATCAGGTCATAGAGGAGGAGTCCGGAGAGCCGGCCGCCTTCCGCGTGCAGGGTGGTGATGCGGCAGTCGATGTAGTAGTCGGACTTCTGTCCGCTGGCAAGCGTGAAGTCACCGAGGCGGAAGGAGTGCGTAGCGATCAGATTCAGAAGGTCGGTGCGGTTGTCGGCTGGCATGGTCAGGACCAATTTTAGATGAGAGAAGAGGCAGCGTTGCGGATCTAGTCGGTGATTCCGTCGAAGGGCAGGAAGATCGTGAACACGGTTCCATGCCGGTGCGGCGCCTGGCTGCTCCAGACCCTGATCCGGCCTTTATGCCGCTCGATGATCTCGCGTGTCACCCATAGCCCGAGGCCTGTTCCGACGGCACCTTTGGTGGTGAAGAAAGGTTCAAAGATGTGGCTCAGTGCCTGCGGAGAGATCCCGCTGCCGTTGTCCGCCACGGTCAGGCGAATTCCTCGGCTGCCATTTCGCCAATCTGTAACCTCATGACTGCGGAGGAAGAGGGTTCCTCCAGTAGCCATGGCATCAATGGCATTGCCGATGAGGTTGTTAAGCACCTGACGTATCTCACCCTCGTAGCAGAGCAGAGTCCGTTTTGAATACGGCCCTTTTACGACCTTGACGGAAGAGTTGGCGATGCGACGTGTGTAAACGGTGAGAGAGCTCTCAAATAATGCTTCGCTCTCTATCAGCGAGGCGCGCGTAAGTTGACGATGAAACCGCAGGGTTTGCGAGGCAATCGCTGAGACTCGCTTCAACTCTTCTTCCGCAGTCGCGATATAGGACTGGACCTCGGGAAGGAGTGCGCTCTCCCGGGCCAGATAGAGCAGATTTGTCACTGCTTCCAGAGGATTGTTGATCTCGTGTGCAATGGTGCTCGCCATCTGTCCTACCGCGGTCAGCTTCTCCGACTGCAGGAGCATCTGGGTGGCGCGACGGCCCTCCGTGACATCCACGCCGAAGACAAGGATGGACGATATGGAACCATCGGCTTCGCGCATGGGCTGATAGATAAAGTCCAGATAACGGATCTCTGTGGAGGAATGGGAGCTTCGATAGAGTTCAACGGGGGTGGCGTGACCGATGTAAGGCTTGCCGCTTCTATAAACCTGATCGAGCAGGTCTACAAAACCTTGTGTGACGGCCTCGGGGAGCGCCTCCTGAAGGGATTTTCCGATAATATCCCGGTTCCCGATAAGTTCCTGATAGCTCCTGTTAGTCAATTCGAAGATGTGTTCGGGACCGCGCAGAACCGCGAAGAATGCTGGAGCCTGTTCAAAGAGGTCGGCCAAGCGCTGCTTCTGTTCGACCACGCGATTGCGCGCCAGAACGGCGTCCGTGGTATCGGTGCACACAACAAAGATCCCTCGAATCACCCCTTGAGGATTGCGCATTGGAGTATAGCTGTAGGTCCAGTAGGTCTCTCGATGAGACGTGGTGTGTCGCTTTTCGAAGAACAAGTCCTCGACCAGAATTCCCTCTCCGCGAAGTACGGAGTCGACCTGAGGGCCGAT
>DASTSJ010000195.1:0-14682 GCA_035760765.1 Edaphobacter sp.
GCGGCAAAACGAATCGTCGGGTCGTGTTGGGACCAACTGAGCTTGTGCCAAGCAACTGAATTAGCCGTTACATCCAGAATAGCGGATTGGTCGGGGTAGATCGGCAACGCGCAAGCCTTTACGGGTCTGTCACTTAGGCAAGGACGGGACTTGACAGGCATTTCCGTGATGGAGACATCGAGGCTTCCTGGGCGCCCGAGAGTTTGGCGTCGGTGGAAAGCGACTGAAAAAAGTACGGTGAACTTCTTTATTTTCAGACACATAAATAAGGCATAACCGCTCCATATACCTCTGCAAGTGCGGACTGTTCGCACCCCTTGGCATGGTATACTTAAGTTAATAAAAATCCCGGTTAAAACCTGTCTAAAGCGCTTGATTGACGCGGCTTTTTGCGAATAACAAGGCGGGTTTTCCGGATGGTTTTTCCAGAACTTTCAGGAGATCCATGGCAACTACGGCAGTCCCCACCGGAGCGGAACTTTTCGAAGACGACAAGAAGGCAACCACTGCAGAGGCGAAGACCACAGGAGGCTACTCTGCGGAGAACATCACGGTTCTCGAGGGCCTGGCTGCCGTTCGGAAGCGGCCGGCCATGTATATCGGCTCAACGGGTGAGCAGGGTCTGCACCATCTGGTCTATGAGGTGGTCGACAACTCGGTCGACGAGGCGCTTGCCGGGCATGCGACACGGATCGATGTGACGATCCATGTGGACAACTCCATCACGGTGACCGACGACGGCCGCGGCATTCCAGTCGACAACAAGACCGTGAACGGCAAGACGATGCCGGGCGTGCAGGTGGTTCTGACGATGCTGCACGCAGGCGGCAAGTTCGATGCCTCGAACTACAAGGTCTCCGGCGGTCTGCACGGCGTGGGCGTAAGTTGCGTCAACGCGCTGAGCGAGGAGTTCGACGTCGAGGTGTGGCGCGACGGCTTTGCGTGGACCCAGGACTACTCCAAGGGCGACCCGATCAGCAAGCTGCGCCAGATGGGCGCGACGAAGCGGAGAGGGACGAAGGTACACTTCCTTCCGGACAAGTCGATCTTTACGGTCACCGAGTACAACTACGACACGCTGGCCCAGAGGCTGCGTGAGCTGGCCTTTCTGAACAAGGGGCTCGAGATCCACCTGACAGACGAGCGGACCACTGACACGAAGACGGGTGAGAGCAAGCACCAGGAGTTCAAGTACGTTGGAGGCATCGCCGAGTTCATCAAGCACCTGAATAAAGGCAAGCAGGTGCTGCACGATAAGCCGATCTACATGGAGGCCGAGCGTGACAACGTGGCCATGGAGATTGCGCTGCAGTACAACGATGCGTACTCCGAGACGATCTTCACCTTCGCCAACAACATCAACACGGTCGATGGCGGAACCCATCTGCAGGGCTTTCGTGCGGCGCTGACCCGCACCATCAACGCCGCAGGACAGGCGATGGGGCTGTTCAAGGATGTGAAGGAGAATCTGTCGGGCGACGACGTTCGCGAAGGCCTGGTGGCCGTGATCAGCGTAAAGCTGTCGCAGCCGCAGTTCGAAGGACAGACGAAGGGCAAACTGAACTCCGATATCGCAGGAACGGTGCAGGCGTTCATCAACGAGCGTCTGGGAGCCTTTCTGGAGCAAAATCCGCAGGTTGCCAAGAAGATCATCAACAAGGCAATCGACGCAGCGCGTGCGCGTGAAGCTGCGCGCAAGGCCCGCGACCTGACACGGCGCAAGGGTGCGCTGGATGGCGGCGGACTGCCGGGCAAGCTGGCGGACTGCTCCGAGCGCGAGCCGGATCGCTGCGAACTGTACCTTGTCGAGGGTGAGAGCGCAGGCGGAACAGCGAAGCAGGGACGCGATCGTAAGTTCCAGGCGATTCTTCCGCTGAAGGGTAAGATTCTGAACGTCGAGAAGGCCCGCTATGACAAGATGCTGGGCCACGAAGAAATTCGCGCAATGATCACGGCTCTTGGCGCGGGAATCGGAAAGGACGACTTCGATGCTTCCAAGCTGCGCTACGGCAAGCTGATCCTGATGACCGATGCCGACGTCGACGGATCGCATATCCGCACGCTGCTGCTGACGTTCTTCTTCCGCCACATGACGGAGTTGATCAAGCGCGGGCATGTCTACATCGCCCAGCCGCCGCTGTACCGCATCAAGAAGGGCAAGTTTGAGCAGTACATCAAGGACGACCGCGAGTATGTGTCCGTTATGGTCAAGCGCGCCTCCGACGGCATGGTGATTCGCTATGGCGAGGGTGGAGCGAAGCTCGAGGGCGCGTCCCTGACGAAGTTTATGGGGCAGTTGAAGGACTATCTCGAGTTCTTTGACAAGTCGCAGAAGCGCCTGAGGAACGAAGAGGTGATGCGCGAGTTCGCCGACCTGTTTGCCCATGAGGGCAAGGAACCGGCCAAGCGCGCGGACTTTGAATCCCCCGACAAGCTGAAGATCATGAAGGCCAAGCTGGAAGCAGTGGCGAAGACCTATCAGTTCAAGCATGTGGGCGATGTCGAGTTCGACGAAGAGCACAAGATGTACTCGGTGAACTTCACGGATTCGCAGGGTGCGGTGCGGACGATCGACTGGTCGCTGGCTGCGGCTCCGGAGACGCGGCAGATGCTGGGCAAGCATGCACAGATCAAGGAACAGCTGACCGGGCCGTTTGTGATTGAGTATGCGGCAAAGGGCGCGAAGGTAGACGCGGCGGAAGAGGCGGAAGAGGTTGCGTCAGAAGAGGGCGTTGCCGAGACGGCGGCTGCTCCTGGGACGGCGCTCGAGGCAAAGCCGGGTAAGCGTCCTGCTAAGGGGCCCCAGGATCCGGTGGAGAAGAAGACGGCACGCGAGGTCTTCGAGTACGTGATCGAGCAGGGCCGGAAGGAGTACCAGGTACAGCGGTACAAGGGTCTGGGCGAGATGACGGCTCCGCAGCTGTGGGAGACGACGATGGACCCCGAGCGCCGGACGCTGCTGCAGGTGAAGCTCGAAGACATTGCCGCATGCGAGGAGATCTTTACCACGCTGATGGGCGAGGACGTCGAGAGCCGCAGGAAGTTCATTGAAGAGAATGCTCTGGATGTGAAGAACCTCGACATCTAACGGTTCCACAATCTCAGTAAGACGATCCGGCCTGATTCGCTCAGGCCGGATTTTTCTTTGCGGGTGAGAGAGGCTAGAGCGGGTCAGATGCAATAATTCCGGCATGAGCGAACAATTGGGTGGGATGGACCGGCGCAGGTTTCTGAACGTGTGCTCTGCTGTGGGACTGGGGCAGACGCTGCTTCCTGGAGTTCTATGGGGAATGGCAGTGCAACAGGCGAGGCCATCGACCCCGGCGACGCCTGAGCCCGCCGGAGTGGACCATGATCATCTGGCGAAGATTACGCCGGAGATGATTGACGCGGCGGCGGCGATTGCAGCGGTAAAGCTGACGGATGCGCAAAAAAAGCAGGTCATCGAAGCGCTACGCGAGCAGAGGGATTCGGTGCTGGTGATTCGCAGCATGCATATCCAGAACAGTGTGCCTCCGGCGTTTCTGTTCGATCCTGTTCCTGCGGGAATGAAGCTTGACCCCGTAAAGAAACCGATGCGAATCAGCAAGGCCCCAGAAGTCAAGGCGCTGGCAAATGCAGGTGAGGACGCGCTGGCGTTCGCCTCGGTGCGAGAGCTGGCGGAACTGGTGAAGACGCGGAAGGTGAGCTCGGTTTCGCTGACGAAGATGTATCTGGCGCGGCTGAAGCGCTACGATCCGCGGCTGCACTTTGTGATTACGCTGACGGAGGAGCGCGCGCTGCGGCAGGCTGCGGTGGCCGACAAGGAGATTGCCGCGGGTAAGTATCGAGGGCCGCTGCATGGCGTCCCGTGGGGAGCGAAGGATCTGCTGGCGGTGAAGGGGTATCCCACGACGTGGGGTGCGGCGGGCTTTGAGCAGCAGAGCTTCGACTATGACGCCACAGTCGTTCAGAGACTGGACGCTGCCGGTGCGGTGCTGGTGGCGAAGCTGACGATGGGTGCGTTGGCGCAGGGGGATTTGTGGTTTGGAGGGCGGACGAGGAACCCCTGGAATCCGAAGCAGGGGTCGAGCGGATCGTCTGCCGGGAGCGCGAGTGCGGTGTCGGCGGGGTGTGTTGGATTTGCAATCGGGACGGAGACGCTGGGTTCGATATCTTCGCCGAGCACGCGCTGCGGCGTTACCGGACTGCGGCCGACGTTCGGATTTGTTCCGCGCACCGGAGCCATGACGCTGAGCTGGACGATGGACAAGATCGGGCCGATCTGCCGGAGCGTGGAAGACTGTGCGCTGGTGATGAGTGCGATCTATGGGCCGGATGGGCAGGACCGCACGGTGAAAGATGCGGCGTTCAACTGGGATGCGGAGTATGACTGGAAGGGCTTGCGCGTCGGCTATCTGAAGGGCGAGTTTGAGGCTCCGGTGCTGGAGAAGGATGCTTCGGACGAGCGCAGGCGTGAGGTTGAGCGCGACACTTACGACCTTAAGTACGGGCAGGCTGCGCTGGAGGCGCTCGGCAGGATGGGAGTGACGCTGCGTGAGGTGACGATGCCGAAGGGGTATCACTTCGGCGACATCACGCCGGTGCTGAGTGCGGAAGCTGCGGCGGCGTTTGATGAGCTGACGCTGAGCGGGCGCGATGCCCTGCTGAACGGGCAGGAGGACTTCGACTGGCCGAATAGTTTTCGGAGGGCGAGATTCTATTCAGCGGTCGACTATGTACAGGCACAGAGGGCGCGGATGCTGGCGATCGACGCGATGGCGAAGCTGTTCGATGAGGTGGATGTGGTTGTGACGCCGAGCGAGGGAACGCAGCTTTCGGCGACAAACCTGACGGGGAATCCTGCAGTGATTGTGCCGAATGGAGTGCGAGGAGAGGATGCTCCGAAGCCGGAGCATGATGGCGATGGGGATCGCAAGAACGTTGGTGGGCCGGGGACTCCGGTGTCGCTGACGTTTCTGGGCGGGCTGTACTCGGATGCGCGGCTGGCTGCGTTCGCCAGGGCATATCAGGATGCGACGGGGTTTCACCGGCTGCATCCTAAGCTTGATTGAGAGAGATGCTACGATCCGGCTATGCAGGACGGGACGATGTTGGTAGAAGCGCGCGGGCTGACGAAGGAATACGGCGAAGGTACGCGCGTGGTGGAGGATGTCTCGTTTGCGATTGCTCGCGGTGAGACGCTGGGGCTGGTGGGCGAGTCAGGCTCGGGCAAGAGCACGGTAGCGCGCATGTTGCTGCGGCTGGTGGAGCCGACCGCGGGTGAGGTGCGGTATGACGGGCGAGATCTGCTGGCGATGCGAGCGCGGGAGCTACGGGTGATCCGGCGGAAGATGCAGGTGGTGTTCCAGGATCCGTTTGCGGCGCTCAATCCACGGATGAAGGTGCGGGACATTCTCGCGGAGCCGTTCGCGATCCATGGGGAACGCTGCGACCGGGCTCGGCTGGAGCAGATGCTGCAAGAGGTGGGGCTGGACGCATCGGCGCTGGAGCGGTATCCGCATGAGTTTAGCGGAGGACAGCGGCAGAGAGTCAACATTGCTCGTGCGCTGGCGCTGCGTCCGGAGTTTGTGGTGCTGGATGAGCCGGTGAGTGCGCTGGATGTAAGCGTGGGGGCGCAGGTGGTGAATCTGCTGCGGGAGCTGCAGCAGCGCTACGGGCTGACCTATCTGTTTATCTCGCACTCCATGCCGCTGGTGCGGTATCTGTGTGACCGCGTGGCGGTGATGAAGCGCGGGCGTTTGGTTGAGTTGGGAACGTGCGAGCAGGTGTGCGATTCGCCCCGGGAGACGTATACGCGTGAGCTGGTCGCGGCTACACCGGAGATTCGAGTGAGCGCGGCAGAGTAGATCAGCCGATACAATGGAAGGTGGATGGTTTCCGCCATAATCACGCATTGGCGCTACGCCTGGCTGGTCGCCGCCTCGTCGATTGCCGGGGTGATGAACGCGATGGCCGGAGGAGGATCGTTTCTTTCCTTCCCTGCCATGCTTGGCGTCGGGGTTCTACCCATTCAGGCGAATGCGACCAATACCGTAGCTCTGTGGCCTGGTCAGCTGACTTCGGTCGCGGCTCTGCGCGGCGATATGCGAAAGGATCTGCTGCCTGCGATCTGTATCGCTTCGGCGATTGGAGGAATCTCCGGAGCAGAGATCCTGCTCCACACGCACCAGATCACGTTTCTGCACCTTATCCCGTGGCTGCTGCTGGGGGCTACGGTCCTTTTCGGGCTGAGCGGACCGGTCTCCCGGTGGTTGCGGCGGCGGTCGGCTACACCGCATGCCGAACATACGATCTCTCCGGTGCTGCTCTTTCTCGCACTGCTGCCAATCTGCTTCTATATCGGCTATTTTGGGGCCGGTGGCGGATTTCTGGTGATGACGGCACTGGCGTTGTTTGGCGTGGAGGAGATGCACACGCTCAATTCGATGAAGGTTTTGGCAGCCTGCCTGTCGAATCTTTCGGCGGTGCTGACGTTTGTTCTGACCGGGGCGATCGTATGGAAGTATTGCGTGGTGTCCATGCTGTTTGCCGGGGCTGGAGGATACCTGGGAGCGCATTATGCGCGCCGAATGAATCCCGGGGTCCTGCGGGCGATCGTTGTCACGACAGGGTGCGTCGTAGCGGCCTACTTCTTCTGGAGAAACGGGTTGTGAAGGCCGAAGACCGGCTGGCTGGAGTCATGAATTGATGAAGGAAGTGGAAGTATGAGTCACGAAGGAATCAGGTTTGTGAGCGCAGAGCAGGCGGCGAAAGATGCTGCGGCAGAGAAGCGTCTCCCGGTAGAGGCGGTTACTCCAGCGAAGGTGCGGATCCATAAGACGGAAGGCACTGGCGTCGAGATTGACTGGAAGGATGGGCACAAGAGCGCGTGGACCTTTGCATGGCTGCGCCATGGATGTCCCTGTGCTATCTGCCATGAAGAGCGTGAGCAGAACGGACGCAAACCGGGAGTGCCAAAGCCAAAACCACAGTCCCTGCTGCCGATGTATGAGGCCCCGCCGCGGCCGGTGGAGATTACGCCGGTGGGCAACTACGCCGTAAAGTTCAAATGGAACGACGGACACGAGAGCGGCGTCTACTCATGGGAGTATCTCCGGCGCGTCTGCCAGTGCGCGGAGTGCACCGCGAGCATCTGACCAAGCCACGCAACTGCCGTTCAGGCTTTGATCGAGACGAGCTTCTGCAGGCGCGGAGTGCGAGCTACTTCAGCCAGGGTGTAGCGGTCGAGCGAATCCAGAAATGCCGCATAGGCGCTGTCAAGCGCCCCTTTAAGGAGACAAGCTCCGGCCAATGGGCAGGGCTGGGTCACGCAGTCGATGACGGAGTCAGACGGCTCGGTGATGCGCAGTATCTCGCCCAGGCGAATGGATTCGGCGGATCGCGCAAGGCGGAGGCCACCACCGGCACCTTTCGTCGTGATGAGGAACCCCTGCTGGCCAAGCTGGTGCGCCACCTTGACCAGGTGGGTGTAAGGGACGTTGAAGAGCTCAGCCACCTCCCGGACCGTGACCGTGGCCTGCATGGGCTCGGAGCGACTGCCGAGGTACATGAGGAGGCGCAGGGCCAGGTCCGAGAAGCGGGTGATCGTCATTGAGTGAGGCTCCTTGCTATGCTCTCGCGACCTCCGTCGCAAAGGACGGATCGGGGGCGAAAGCTTCACTATAGCGAGACGCCAGCGGGATGTTAAGCGAATCCAGAATGCCATCCACTGCGTTCATGAATCCGACCGGACCGCAGTAATAGAACTCTGCATCCGCAGGAAGCTGCGATGCGAGCACCTCGGCGGAGATACGGCCAGCGTGGTCGTAGTGCACACCAAGGGTATCTGCATGCGACGGCTTCTCGTAGAAGGTGAGCGAGTTGAGATGCGAGAAGCCGGAGACGAGCTCGCTGATCTCCTTACGGAACGCATGGTGACTTCCCTGCAGAGTCGCATGTACGAAGAGCACGGGACGGTAAGGTGCTTTGGCTGCGAGGTGATGAAGCATGCAGACTGCAGGCGTGATGCCAACCCCGCCACTCAGTAGCACCACCGGACGCTGGCTTTCCTGCAGGACGAAGTCTCCCTGCGGAACGTGCGCGAGGATAGTGTCGCCTTCGTTGACATCATCGTGAAGGTGGTTGGAGATGAGGCCGTTGTCGGCAGCAGCGATGTGACCAGGTGCAAGTTCGCGCTTGACGCTGATGCGGTACTGGCGGCCGTCCGTGGTCTTTGAGAGGCTGTACTGGCGAATCTGCTGGAAGGGAGCGTCGGCCACCTGCGCCTTGACCGCAAGGTATTGCCCGGGGCGGAACGGCGGGAGCGGAGAGCCGTCAGGCGATTCCAGATAGAACGAGGTGATCGTCTCGCTCTCGGTTACCTTGCGAACCACGTTAAGCGGCTTGAAGCCAGCCCAGCCGCCGGGCTGTGTGGCGCCATCGCTGTAGAGCTTCTGCTCCGTTCCGATCATGATGGTGGCAAGCTGCTGGTAGGCGGCCGCCCACGCCGCGATGATGTCAGGAGTTGCAGCCTCCCCGAGCACCGTACGAATAGCGCGAAGCAGGTGATCGCCCACGATCGGGTAGTGCGCCGGCTGCACCTCAAGGCTGGCGTGCTTGTGGGCGATGCGGTTGACCATGCCGCCAAGCTGCTCCAGGTGATCGATGTGGGCGGCGTAGGTAAGGATGGAAGCTGCAAGACTACGTGCCTGTCCACCGCTCCGCTGGTTGGCGGGATTGAAGATGTTCAGAAGCGCAGGGTGCTCGGCAAAGAGTGATTTGTAGAACTCAGTGGTGATCGCTTCTCCGTACTGTTGCAGGACGGGAACGGTGGCTTTGACGATGTCTTTTTGCTCTTGCAGCATGCTTCCTCCAAATATGTATTTCAAATACATATTTAGAACGAAGGCGCGAATAACGCAAGAAATGTCCGATTATCGAATTTGAGAATCGAAGAGTGTCCGAGGGCAATCTGCGAAGAATGGCGAACAGCTATGACGCTCCCAGCAGAACCGCAGATCCTTCGACTGCACCCTTCGGGCTTCGCTCAGGATGACACTACTCTGAGAAGGTGCGAGCTGGACTGAGGGAATGTTGGTCTCTAAATCGGGCTGCTAGTCTCTTAGAACAGGCGGCGCAGCCTTAACCAGCAGGCGGAAGGCTTGCTCGACATCGGCGACGACGAGCAGGTTTGCGCGCGCGTGGGGCTTCAGAACGCCCTGCTCGACACAGTGATCGAGAAACTCGATGAGCTTGTCGTAGAAGCCGCTGATGTTGATGAGGAACGTTGGCTTCTGGTGCAGGCGGAGCGACTGCCAGGTGAGCACCTCGAACATCTCTTCGAGCGTGCCGAAGCCTCCGGGAAGCACGAGGAATGCGTCGGCCAGCTCACCCATCATGGCCTTGCGGGTATGCATGTTGGTGGTGATGTGCAGCTCGGTCAGGCCGCGGTGTGCTACCTCAAGATCAACGAGCACCTCAGGGATGACGCCAACGACGCGGCCACCGTGCAGAAGCGACGACTCTGCGACGGCCTTCATGAGTCCGACGTTGGATCCCCCGTAGATAAGACCGATGTTCTGCTGGGCAAGCATGCGTCCCAGCTCCACGGCTGCGGCATGATAGGCAGGATCTACCCCGTTGGCTGAGGCGCAGAAGACGGCGACGTTGCGGATCACAACTTCAGGATACCAATCGCGCGATAACGTCGCATGAATTGAGAGGCGGCTCTTGAGGCGATGTCCCGCAGAGGGACGCCGCCTCAAAAGCCGAGGGAGAGAGCTGGGTTGTGCCGATTACCTGATGTGGATGGTTGCGCCGTTCAGCGAGCTGTTGGCTTCGGCGATCAGGGTTCCTGCTTTGTGCGTACCCCTGTCTTCTGCGGAGACGATACGGGTCCCCGCGGGAACGTTGAGCGTGGTGGGCTTGCCAGCTTCGAGCTTGATGGTCTCTTCGCCTGCTTTCACTTCCATGGGCGCGCCACTGTCATTCATGATCGTGAGCTTAATGGTCTTCGACTTGCCGAACATGGCCAGAACAGGTGCGTGCACGCTGGTTGCGGCGTAAACCGCAGGGGAGGCGAGCAAGGACGAGGCGACGATCGCTGTTGCGGCGATAACTTTACGGTAGGTCATGATGAAGCTCCTGGCTTTGAACGTTTATGCGATGGACCTTGCTGCCATGGTTCAGCATGCCCTTCGTATGTGGATACGCATTGGACTCAGAGAAGTTCCTGGGGATTGTTGAATGTGACCAAGCGCGTGGAAACGGGGATGGACTGCATGTGGAAGGTGTGAATGTTTGCAGAAGGTTAAAATTAAGAGTGGAGCGTGTATCCGTTGAGTCGTCTTTTGGAAAATATGAACCCTCAGCAGCAGGAGGGCATTCGTACGGTGGATGGGCCCGTGCTGTTGCTTGCAGGCGCAGGCAGTGGCAAGACGAGAGTCATCACGCATCGCATCGCTTACCTGATTGAAGAGCGCGGCGTGCCCGCAGATGCCATCCTTGCGGTCACCTTTACCAACAAGGCCGCGAAGGAGATGGAAGAGCGCGTTGAAAAGATTCTTGGCCACACCACGCTTGCCAAGCCAACGCTGGCAACATTTCACAGCTTCTGCGTGCGCGTGCTACGCCGCGATATCGAAGCTCTGCGTATCAACGGTGTGGGCCTGACGAAGACCTTCGCGATCTACGATGAGCAGGACCAGCAGGCCGTGGTTAAGTCCGCGTTGAAGCGCCTGGGGATTGATGACAAGAGCCTGAAGCCGCGTGTTGCGCTGGGAAGAATCAGTTGGGCGAAGAATCACATGATCGACCCGCAGGAGTACTTCCTGGCGTCAGCGAATCCGATCGAGGAGAAGATCGCACATATCTATGAGATCTATCGCAAGGAACTGGCGAAGGCGAACGCGATGGACTTCGATGATCTTCTGCTGGAGACGGTGCGGCTGCTGAAGTGTTCTACCGAGGTGCGAGAGCGGTATAACCGGCGCTATCGCTACATCATGATCGACGAATATCAGGACACCAACCGCCCGCAGTATGAGCTGATGAAGCTACTGGCCGGGCCGGAGAAGAATGTCTGCGTGGTCGGCGACGAGGACCAGTCCATCTATAGCTGGCGCGGCGCGGACATCAAGAACATCCTCGACTTCGAGAAGGACTTTCCAAATGGAAAGACGATTCGCCTGGAGCAGAACTACCGCTCGACGCAGGTGATTCTGGAAGGCGCAGGTGCGGTCGTCTCGCAGAACACGCAGCGCAAGGGCAAGAACCTGTGGACAGCGCGCGAGGGCGGATCGCTGATTGGGTACTATGAGGCGCCGGATGGAGAGAATGAGGCGCTGTTCATCGCAGATCGCATTCAACGATATCTGCGTGAGGCCGGGCAGCAAGAGGAGCTGCCGCGGTGCGCTGTGCTGTATCGAACGAACTCGCAGTCGCGATTGGTGGAAGAGGCGCTGCGGCGGTATCAGATCCAGTACCACATGGTGGGAGGATTCAGCTTCTATGACCGCGCCGAGGTGAAGGATCTGCTGAGCTATCTGAAGCTGGTGCAAAACCAGCACGACTCCATTGCGCTGCAGCGCGTGGTGAACTCGCCTCCGCGCGGAATCGGCAAGACGACGATGGAGACGCTGGAGCGGATGGCGTTGAGTTCCGGCATGAGCACGTGGGATGCAATGGGCCGCGCCATCGAGGATCGTCTGCTGCCGCAGCGCACGCTGAATGCTCTGGAGGCGTTTCGGCGACTGATTGAAGACGCTCGCGCGATGGTTGGTCCTGGGTTCGCCGAAAAGCTCGAGGCCGATGTACACGAGGACGCGAGCGAGGATGTGTCGTTCGATGTCTCGGATTTTGCTGCCCCGGAGGAGCTTCCGGCTGAGGCTACCCCGGAGACTGCAGGTGAGAACGAAGAGTTCGATACGAGCTTCAACTTCAGCTTTGACTTTGGGCCGAGTGAAGAGATTTCGACGATCGCGGCGGAGAATTCGACCGATTCGGATGAGCGGCATGGGATCGATGCGGCTAGCTTCAATCCGTTTGCTCCTGTGGTGCTGAAGGAGGAGAAGACAAAGAAGAGAACCGCAGATTCTTCGACTTCGCTTCGCTCCGGTCAGGATGATACTTCGTCGCAGCTTGGCGAGAGATCATCTGTAGAAGAACGGCCGGCGTTTCGCACTCCCGGTGGTCGAGCTACGCTGCCGGAGCTGATCAAATTTCTGAACGATCGCAGCGGCTATATACGGTCGCTCGAGGATGAGGGCACTCCCGAGGCGTTCTCGCGGATTGAAAACCTGAAGGAACTTGCCAATGCCGCGCAGGATGCGGAGGAGCGCGGCGAGACTCTGGACGCATTTCTGGATCATGCAGCTCTTTCGAGCGACGCCGATCAGTACTCGTCTGAGGCGAAGGTGACCCTGATGACCATGCATGCGGCGAAGGGGCTGGAGTTTCCGCTGGTCTTTATTGCCGGGATGGAGGAAGGACTCTTCCCCAGCGCTCGGACGATGATGGACCCCACGGGTCTGGAGGAGGAGCGACGTCTCTGCTATGTGGGCATGACGCGCGCCATGGATACGCTGGTGATGACGCGTGCGCGGCATCGTCGCAGGTACGGCAGCGACATGCCGGATGCGACGGTAGCTTCGCGGTTCCTCGAAGAGGTCCCGTCGCGGCTGGTGGAAGATCTCGGCAGCCCGCCGGAGCGGCCGCAGTTCGGTGGAGATTACAGCAGGCTCTACTCGACTCCCTACCCCAAGGCGAACCGGTTCCGCGGCGACGACCAGGAAGGCGGCGAGCGGCACTGGAGCTATGAGGACGAAGACCAGAGCGGTGGACACGGTGGGTCCGGCTCCGGGACCTCGCGGGATCGCAATGGAGGACGACCGGTTGCGGGGGGTTCTGGTTCTCTGGATAACATTGCGAGCTTCTTTGCAGGACGCGGCCAGAAGGTGCCCGGGGGAAGGCCAGGCCGCCCTAAATTGGAGGTTGCGGCGCCCACGGGCAAGACCGGTCTGCAGCAGGGCGCCCGAGTCCGGCACCCGAAATACGGCGAAGGAACGGTGTTTCGTCGCGAAGGGGATGGGGATGACGCCAAGATTACAGTACAATTTCAACAGCATGGCGTGAAGAAGCTGGTGGAGAAGTTTGCCCAGCTGGAACGCCTCTAAGTTTCCCCGAAACTATTTTTAGAGAGAGTTTGATAAGAGACGAATGGCAAATACCAAGAGCATTACAGACAAAGTGGAGCGTAAGAAGGTAAAGCGGGCTGCCCGCAAAGCGGCTGCTCCCAAGGCAAAGCGCACCACTCCGCGCGGCTCGAACAAGGCCAAGGTTCGCAAGCTGGTACGCGGTCAGTCGAAGCGTTAGTCCTCCATGAGGCTCTTCGGGCGATGCATGGCTCCCAGCCGGCTCGCCCGGAGAGTAGCTCCTCCCAACGAGATCCAACTCTAGTTTTTCTATAGTGAGACTCGGGTGAGTCCGGGACGACTCTGCCGGACAATTCTGTTTGAGGAGCAGGGTGCTGGCCAGGCAAATCTTCAAAACCAAGTCGATCGACAAGCTGATCTCCGAATCGGAGCGGCCGGAACACGCGCTCAAAAAGACGCTCGGACCGGTCAGCCTTACTGCGCTTGGAATCGGCGCGGTGATTGGTTCAGGAATCTTTACGGTCATCGGAACGGCCATCGGCGGGAATCCGGCGAGCGAGGTCAAGCTCTCCGATTCGCCTGTGATTGACCTGATCCTTGGACTGCTGCACCACACTACAGGAGCGGTCGCGGGCAGGCCTGGGGCGGGCCCGGCGCTAGCAATCTCGCTGGTGCTGGTGGCGGTCGTCTGTGCGCTGACGGGACTCTGCTATGCGGAGCTAGCCAGCATGATCCCGATAGCGGGGTCGGCCTACACGTACACCTACGCGACTCTGGGTGAGCTGGTGGCGTGGATCATCGGGTGGGATCTGATCCTGGAGTATGCCTTCAGCAACATGAGCGTGAGCGTGGGATTCGCAGCGCATGTTGTCGATCTGCTGGACTGGCTGGGCCTGAAGATCTCGCCGAAGTGGCTATCGCCTGCTTATCTGCCGCTGGGCCTGCAGGATCTGCAGGGCCACGATATTTACAAGCCCGGATGGCACGCGGGATTCAACATTCCGGCGTTCCTGATCGTGCTGCTGCTGACCGTAGTGCTGGTGCGCGGCATCAGGGAGTCCGCCAAGACGAACAACATCATGGTGCTGGTGAAGATCATGGCCATCCTGGTGTTTGTCTTTTTTGGCCTGAGCTTTATTCATCCCACCAACTACGTTCCCTTTTCTCCGAACGGCTGGAGCGGGATTCTTGCAGGTGGCTCGATCATCTTCTTCACCTACATCGGGTTCGATTCAGTCTCGACTGCAAGCGAGGAGTGCAAGTGTCCGCAGCGGGACGTGCCTATCGGCATTCTTGCGACGCTGGTGATCTGCTCCATCCTCTACATCGGTGTAGCTGTCGTCCTAACCGGGATCGTTCCGTGGCAGACCGTTGCAGGCGATGCAGCGCCAGTGGTCAATGCGCTGAAGCGGGTCTCGCTGATGCCCGGCGGACACAGCCTGCACTGGGTCAGGCTCGCAGTGCTTCTTGGCGCGATTGTGGGGATGATCTCGTCGATCCTGGTCTTCCAACTAGGCCAGGCGCGCGTGTGGTTTGCAATGTCTCGCGA